>NZ_LWFU01000283.1:0-838 GCF_001635135.1 Oleiphilus sp. HI0080 | reverse complement strand
CCGGTGGTTCTGTATGGAAGGGCCATCGCTCAACGGATAAAAGGTACTCCGGGGATAACAGGCTGATACCGCCCAAGAGTTCACATCGACGGCGGTGTTTGGCACCTCGATGTCGGCTCATCACATCCTGGGGCTGAAGCCGGTCCCAAGGGTATGGCTGTTCGCCATTTAANGTGGTACGCGAGCTNGGTTTAGAACGTCGTGAGACAGTTCGGTCCCTATCTGCCGTGGACGTTGGAAAATTGAGAAGAGCTGCTCCTNGTACGAGAGGACCGGAGTGGACGAACCTCTGGTGTTCGGGTTGTCATGCCAATGGCATTGCCCGGTAGCTATGTTCGGACAGGATAACCGCTGAAGGCATCTAAGCGGGAAGCCCCCTTCAAGATAAGTTTTCCCTGATTCCTTGAGAATCCTAAAGGGCCCTTAAAGACTATGAGGTTGATAGGCTGGGTGTGTAAGCGTTGTGAGGCGTTGAGCTAACCAGTACTAATTGCCCGTGAGGCTTGACTATATAACGCCAAAGACGCTTCGAGAGAAGTCTCTGGTGTAAAGTCCAGATCGAACGAAAGACGGATAACGAAATGATGTGAGTCGAACATCATCCAAGCGCTACTATCGCTTCCAATGTTAAAGACAACAGCAGAATTAAGTGTTGGTGATCAGTGATGGTCTTCAACCAGAGTTTTGCCTGACGACCATAGAGAACTGGAACCACCTGATCCCATCCCGAACTCAGAAGTGAAACGGTTCATCGCCGATGGTAGTGTGGGAGGTCCCATGTGAGAGTAGGTCATCGTCAGGCTTTAATCAGAAACCCCAGCAGACACCCTGCTGGGGT
>NZ_LWFU01000282.1:0-339 GCF_001635135.1 Oleiphilus sp. HI0080 | reverse complement strand
AGCCATCTCTGACGGCGCGGCAGCGGTTGTTCTTTGCTCTGGCAAGGTCGCAAAAGAGAAAGGCCTTAGCCCTCTGGCAGTCATTCGTGCGACCGCATCGCATGCGGAAGCGCCTGCGAAATTCACGCACGCTCCTTGTGGTGCTATGGAGAAGGTACTAAAGAAAACAGGCTGGAGCTCATCAGATGTTGACTTGTTTGAAGTTAACGAAGCATTTGCAATGGTAGCCATGACGGCGATGAACGCACACGACATTCCTGCAGAAAAAATCAACATTCATGGCGGTGCAGTAGCACTGGGCCATCCTGTTGGCGCATCTGGTGCGCGTATTATCGCGAC
>NZ_LWFU01000281.1:0-442 GCF_001635135.1 Oleiphilus sp. HI0080 | reverse complement strand
ACAGCCAAATGTCGTGACCATACTTTCTGATACAGCGCAGCGTGCTGATGATCTGGATGAAGCGGCGGCTCTTGAAGCGAAAGCGGAAGCCGAGCGTGAATTTGCTAATCAAAGCGGCGAGATGGATTATTCTCGTGCTGCAGCACAGTTAGCAGAAGCGGCTGCAAGGCTGAGAGCGATTCAACAATTGCGTAGGCGTTGAGCTTACAAACGCAATCATCTAAAGGCAGCTTAAGGCTGCCTTTTTTGTTGGTAAATCAGTAGATAAGAGGCTTTCTTAGTACTCTTCTGCGACTACAATTAAACAAAACGAGAGAATTGGAACGAGATATGGATTTTCACATTATCGTCTTAGCTGCGGGTAAAGGCTCCCGTATGAAGTCTGATAAGCCTAAGGTATTGCATACACTTGCTGGCAAACCAATGCTCANACACGTATTAG
>NZ_LWFU01000280.1:0-428 GCF_001635135.1 Oleiphilus sp. HI0080 | reverse complement strand
TCCAGGTAATGGGCTCCCTCTCTGTCACTGACCCGGATGCAGGGCAAGACCATTTCATTGCAACAAACCCGATGGTTCGAAACGAAAAAGTCATCAGCGACCCTTTTCAAGGGGAGTTGCATATTGATCGTCACGGAAACTGGGATTATCGGGTTGCCAACGGCAACTCTGCGCTTCAAGCGCTGAAAGAGGGTGAAACCCGAGATGTGATTTATGAAGTCAGGTCCGCCGATGGTACGACGCACAGAATCAATATCACGGTTACGGGAACCAATGATGCACCAATCGTAAGTGGTGACGCCAAATTAGCATCAGGAACCGAAGATACCGCAGTCACGTTAACTGAAGCACAACTGCTGGCTAACGCTTCGGATGTTGATCATGGTGAAACAGCAAAGTTAAGTGTGCATAACCTTAATGCAGATCAC
>NZ_LWFU01000279.1:0-270 GCF_001635135.1 Oleiphilus sp. HI0080 | reverse complement strand
GCAACTCATCCCGTGCCGCTCGCAAAATGGGGCCAGGATGGGTAAATTCAGCAGAATTTTCAGAGCTCATGTTTATCCACCGTACTGGCTTAGGTAGTTTTGGTATTCAGGCGAATCTGGATACTGCTCTTGCAGCAAATTCGCCAAACTTTGAGCTTGATCATGCGCATTAAAGTGCTTAGCAATCCGAACTCCCTGCCACAAAGTCTGCGGCGAATGGCTCAATGCCTGGCTCGCTATCTGCTTGATGAGCCTGTTGTAGTAATACTG
>NZ_LWFU01000278.1:0-304 GCF_001635135.1 Oleiphilus sp. HI0080 | reverse complement strand
GCCGGTTTTTTCTCGATAAAAGTGTTGCGCTTGTCGACGAGATATTTATAATGCGCGCTCGCTTTGAGAGACAGCCCGCAAGGGTTGAACGAAAAGCGAAGACGAGCCGGGTTAGCGGAGATATAGGCTATATAAGTACCTGGTTTTGTTGATGACTTTTCGCTGATTTGTTGGCTTCAAAAAATAAATCAGAAACTTAAAAAAAGTCGTTGACAACAATGTGAGGCTCTGTAGAATACGCGCCTCGCTTGAGGGAACGAAGCAGTTCATCAAGCACCGATCTTTAAAAATTAACCAAGCAATT
>NZ_LWFU01000277.1:0-801 GCF_001635135.1 Oleiphilus sp. HI0080 | reverse complement strand
GCGCTCGCACTTACCTCTTTTAAGTTTGTAATCAGGAAAATGGGTAAGAGTTGGAAGAGATTGCATCGTCTTATCTATCTTTCGGCATTCGCCGCGTTGGTCCATGTATATTGGCAGGCTAGATCTGATTATCTCGAAGCAATTTTATTTGCGTTTCCGCTCATCATCCTTTTGCTTCTCAGGCTGCCGGTCTATCTGGAAAAGCGGGCTAGACTGGCTGTCAAATAACCATCTTGATCGTCTTTTGAGCGCTTTACGTTTTGATACATAAAAAGCCGGTTTTTTCTCGATAAAAGTGTTGCGCTTGTCGACGAGATATTTATAATGCGCGCTCGCTTTGAGAGACAGCCCGCAAGGGTTGAACGAAAAGCGAAGACGAGCCGGGTTAGCGGAGATATAGGCTATATAAGTACCTGGTTTTGTTGATGACTTTTCGCTGATTTGTTGGCTTCAAAAAATAAATCAGAAACTTAAAAAAAGTCGTTGACAACAATGTGAGGCTCTGTAGAATACGCGCCTCGCTTGAGGGAACGAAGCAGTTCATCAAGCACCGATCTTTAAAAATTAACCAAGCAATTCGTGTGGGCGCTGACTGAGATGATGTCACGTTAAAGCTTTGAAGTTCTTAGGAATTTCTAGCTATTAAGAGATTATCAAGTCAACGTTCTGTGAATTCATTTATTGTAAACAGTAATTGTTTTATACAGTAGTTTTACTTGAGCAAAATTTAGATTCCTTTTGGAATCACTTGAGAGATTAAACTGAAGAGTTTGATCATGGCTCAGATTGAACGCTGGCGGC
>NZ_LWFU01000276.1:0-384 GCF_001635135.1 Oleiphilus sp. HI0080 | reverse complement strand
TCCGTGGTACGGAAGTAAAATTGTGGACGATAGCCTTGGAAGAATGGCGTGTGACGACCACCTTCATCTTTGCTCAAGATATATACTTCAGCCTCGAACTTCGTGTGCGGCTTAACCGAACCAGGAACACATAGCACCTGACCACGCTCAACATCATCACGCTTAGTACCACGAAGAAGAACACCGACGTTCTCACCCGCGCGACCTTCGTCAAGAAGCTTACGGAACATCTCAACACCAGTACACGTAGTCGTTTGAGTGTCGCGGATACCAACGATCTCGATCTCTTCGCCTACCTTGATGATACCACGCTCAACACGACCAGTTACTACCGTACCACGACCAGAGATAGAGAATACATCTTCTACTGGCATTAGGAATGGC
>NZ_LWFU01000275.1:0-10186 GCF_001635135.1 Oleiphilus sp. HI0080 | reverse complement strand
TGATGGCTGAGGCATTCATGGGCTATTTGCTTCCGTGGGGGCAAATGTCTTACTGGGGTGCTCAGGTAATCGTTAACCTCTTTGGTGCAATTCCTTTTATTGGTGAAGATCTGGCTCTGTGGATTCGTGGCGATTATCTCATTTCAGGTATCACGCTAAATCGTTTCTTTGCTTTGCACGTAGTTGCCTTACCAATCGTTATTTTGGCGCTTGTTGTTTTGCACATCCTCGCGCTTCACGAGGTGGGTTCGAACAACCCGGACGGGATTGATATCAAGAAGAACAAGGATGAGAACGGCATTCCGAAAGATGGTATCCCTTTCCACCCGTTCTACACTGTCCATGATTTAGTCGGTATTGTTGTGTTCTTGTTTGTTTTCTGTGCGGTGGTGTTTTTCTTTCCAGAGATGGGCGGGTACTTCATAGAGAAGCCTAACTTCGAGCCGGCAAATCCTTTGAAAACTCCAGATCATATAGCGCCAGTTTGGTATTTCACGCCGTTCTACGCGATTCTGAGAGCGGTGCCTGATGCATTTTTGGGTGTGGTAGCCATGGGGGCTGCGATCGCGGTTCTGTTCGTGTTGCCTTGGTTGGATCGAAGTCCTGTTCGCTCAATGCGTTACAAAGGTAACTTGAGTAAGATTGCGCTTCTTTTGTTCGTAATCGCATTTTGTATTCTTGGCTATCTAGGTGTCGTTATCGCTACGCCCGGAAGAACGCTTTTAGCGCAGGTCTTGACGGTTATCTATTTCGCCTACTTCCTGTTGATGCCTTGGTACACAAGCATTGAGAAAACTAAGCCGGTTCCAGAAAGGGTGACAATGAAATGATGAGAATAATTACAGCATTAGTTTTCGCATTTAGTGTGAGCGGAGCCTTTGCAGCCGGTGGCGCGTCGGTCCCTCTCGATCATATTAAAACGGATATTCGTGATCAGGAGTCTATGCAGCGAGGCTTAGCGCTGTTCACGAACTACTGTTTCGGTTGTCATGCTCTAGGCTATTCGCGTTATGAGCGCGCAGCAAATGATTTAGGCATTCCAAATGAAATTTTCGAAGAGAATTTATTGGATGGCGAAGCAAAAATTGGTCAGCTAATGACGATATCTATGGCGAGTGATCAAGCAAAGGTGTGGTTTGGTAATCCGCCTCCAGATTTGACGTTAGTGGCTCGTTTACGAGGTGCAGATTGGTTGTATAGTTATCTGCGCGGCTTTTATGCTGATCCAAAACGTCCTTACGGCGTAAACAACGTTGTTTTTAAAGACGTTGGCATGCCTCACGTTTTGGAAGGGCTTCAGGGGGTTTGTGCTGACGCACCTGAGTTGGGTATTGAGCCTGAGGTAGATCCTTTGTCAGGTAATATCGTTAAGAGTAGTGGGTGTGAAACTTACGCAGTTGAAGGTTCTATGTCGCCGGAAGAGTACGATGAAGCGATATATGATCTTGTAAACTTCCTAGAGTACGTCGGTGAGCCGTCGCGTGTTCAGAGCGAGAGGCTTGGATTGTATGTATTGGTGTTTCTCGCGTTCTTGTTCGTGTTTGTTTATTACTTGAACAAAGAGTACTGGCGCGATATTCACTAAGTAATATTGTGTTTGAAGAAAGGCTGTTGGCTGCGGGCAACAGCCTTTTTTGTTTGGAATAGTTTGAGGGTTATACCGGCTTGATGTAATCGTGTATAATTCGGCCAGTTTTTATCTTTGGACATGTTTTGTCCATCAGCAGCAAGAGGAAGCCCAATGGGAGTTGTGACCAAGCGGTCGTCAATGACGTTTTTTTCAGATGGTAATAGTCACTATAGTCACAGAGTACGGATCGTTCTCGCCGAAAAAGGTGTAGCAGTTGATATTATCGATGTAGATCCAGATGAGAAGCCTGAAGAGCTTGCTGATCACAATCCATACAATGAGCTCCCGACGTTGGTTGATCGAGATCTTGTGTTGTACGAAGCGGATATCATGATGGAATATTTGGATGAGCGTTTTCCGCACCCGCCATTGCTTCCTGTATACCCTGTTGCTCGTGCACAGAGTCGTCTAATGATGTATCGAATCGCAAAAGACTGGTGTTCGTTGGTTGATGGTATTCTTGCGGATCCGAATGGCAGGCAGGCTGAAGGTTTGCGCAAAGAATTCAAAGAGAGTCTCTTGGCGACCGCGCCAATTTTCGCTGAAAAGCCGTTTTTCATGAGCGATGAGTTTACGATTGTAGATTGCTGTGTGGCGGCGATTCTATGGCGTCTACCTGTTCTTGGAATCGAATTGAATGAGGCGGCTGCTAAGCCAATTTTGCGTTACATGGATAGTATGTTCGCAAGGGAATCTTTCAAAGAGAGTTTGTCGGAAGTTGAAGCTGAAATGCGCCACTAGGCGACAATAGAGGAGGATGGTGTGACCCCAAGTAGGCCATACCTAGTTAGAGCATTAAACCAATGGATTATCGATAACGGTCTCACCCCTTATTTGGTGGTGGATGCCGGTGTTCAAGGTGTTCATGTGCCTGAGGACTACGTTACCAATGGTCAGATCATTCTCAATATTAGCCCTGGTGCCGTGAATAGCTTGAGCATCGAGGATCGTGCGATTGAGTTTCAAGCACGATTCGGCGGTGTTCCAATGCAAGTTTATGTTCCTATTATTGCTGTAATGGCGATCTATGCTAAAGAGAATGGGCAGGGAATGGTTTTTGGTGCTGAGCCTGGAGCGCCAGAGCCTCCGCCGTTTGATGAGGCCCCTACTGAAGGTGATGACGCTCCATCGTCGCACAAACCTTCACTTAAAATCGTTAAGTAGTCTTTCGTTACAGAGGAATGCCAAATAGGCGTGACTCGATGCATCGAATCAATGTGTTGGAGCTGAGAAGTGTGAGTTCGAGTGCTCTAGATAGGCTTGGGGTATTGAACGAAACTTCTTGAGTTCTGTGCTGAGTAGCAAGTCCGCCGAGAGCTGCGCCACAATTAAATATAATGATTCGCATGCCTTTTTCGTTAGCGCTTTCGATGGCTTTAATAATGTCTGCTGTATTATCGTCTAGTGCGAAGGCGATAAGGCAGTCGCCTTCCGACCCAATCGCCCTTATCTGCTTTGAAAAAACAAACCCGCTTTCCTGATTCTTTGCGACTGATGACATCGTGACTGAATCTGCCGATAGGTTGATCGCCGGAAGGCCCGGTCTTTCAAACTCATGCTGATCCATTAGTCCGGTGGTGAGGATTTGCGCAATAGGTGCGGCGAATCCGCTCCCGCAAATCAACACCTTTTTGTCATCAAGTAACGATTTAGCTATTAGGTCAGCGGCTGAATCTACTTGTAAAGCAACGGCCTGAATGTTCTCCGCAGTGCTGTCGATGGCATCGCAAAGATAGGTGGTAACCGGTGTTAATTCGCTCATCTGTAGCTTGGCTCTCCAAAGGCGGAAACGATCCAGGATACCTCTGTCTCGTTATTTTTATTGTCAAATGCGATTACGTCGAATCTACAGGGTCTGCTTGTATCGGCTCGACTGGTCAGATAGTGATTGGCAGCTTTGAGTAGTTTGCTGCGCTTGTTAGAGGTAATGCTCTCAAGTGCTGAGCCATATTTTGCAGTATTTCGATAGCGCACTTCAACAAATACGATGGTTGAGCGATCAAGCATGATGAGATCGATCTCTCCGAGCCTGCAGCTATAATTTTGTAAGACTAACTTTAATCCCTTGCTTTGCAGATAATGCTTTGCTTTGTTTTCGAACTCAAATCCTTTTGAGCGCATTTTGATTGCTCCCTGCTTTAGTTAATCGTGATGGCTTTGCCCCTGCGATACATGGCCCATTGTAGTGCCCGCTCTACAACACCGTCAGGGTTTACGTTTAGCTTGCCTGTAAGCCCCTGAGCGAAACTGTTCGGTATCTCTCTCAGTATTGGGAGTCGGGGGGCAAGAAGATAGGCGTCGGCACCGAGCGCGTAGAATCGCGCGTATCTGTCACTGAGCGCGGGGCGCGTCGTTTCGATCTGGGCTTTTAAAGGGTTCGATTGCGTGAATACCCATGGAATGTCAGGGAACTGTACCCTGCTAAGATCATTGTTTGCGTCAACTCGGCCGGGTGTGTGTATGCTAGAGCTAGCAAAGACTGGTAGATCTTGTGCGAAGTTGAATGCCAAGAGGGGCTTTATCTGTTTGCCGTCTTCGTGGTTGCCTAGCACTAGAATCGCATCTAGGTCATTTCGTCTCTCTGGTCGGGTTTCTAGGGCGAGCCCGGTGACTCTCATAAGCTTTCGGCTGCGCTGCTTGCTGTCAGCCGTTGAAAGCATTGTTGCAACCGTTTGTGCGAGGCTGCGATCCGCGCCAAAGTAAGCTTTTGAAACCACATGTCCTCCCATGGATTCAAAGTCTTCCTCAAAGCTTTGGCTGAGGCGTATTGCTCTTTGGGTATCTGGAGCAATAACTGCTACGCGCTGCATGCCTTGCTTGCTCATTCGCCCGCTGATTTGGCTCATTTCCTGTTCTGGATCGAGTCCAAACAGAAATAAGCGATGCTGATAAGGCGTGTTTGGTGGATTGTTGAGCGCTAAAGTATTAAGCGACAAAGGGCTAACCTCGGAGAGTTTTTCAATGTCTTCTTTTGTAATTGGGCCGATTACCAAGGTTTTATCTGGCAGGCTCTGCTGAGTATTAAGATAAAGCTTTTCGATGTCGAGCTCGGCAGTGTCAAAGGTTTCGATCCGTAGCTTGCTCTCGTGCTGCTGGTATTGGAAGTGCGCAGCGAGAAAGCCATCCATGATTGCGGTTCCAATATTCGCCAATGGGCCCGATAGTGGGAGGGCCAGAATGATTTTATCCGGCGCTGTTTCGGGCAAGCGAGATAGTAGATCCAATTCCATTGGGAGGGACTGCGTGGCGGGGTGGTTTGGGTTTTGTGCCATCCAGCCGTCGAGTACGCTAAATTGGTCATCTATGCTGCTTTGATTGAGCTTTACCTGACGCGCTAGCTCAAGCCATGCAATCGTGTTTGGATTGTCGCCGAAGTATGTATAGGAAACTAAGTCTTCTGTCCTGCTTCGTTGAAATAGAAGCCATATTTCTTCGTTGAGTTGTGCGCTTTCATTTACTCCAAATACGCCCTCGTAATCAGCAAGCAATACAGCAGCGTCTAGAGGTTGCTCGACTTTGCTATATGCGCTGGCAATGAGCCGTACAATTTTTTCTTGTCTGCTTAGTGTTGTTTGAAGTGCGTCACTTAAAGAGATTAAACCAAGTTGTTCTTTTGCCACGGAAAGATTGCCGGTCCTTAGACTGGTTTCGATGAGTAAAAGTCGAAAATCGGTGATAGATTGCGCGGAAAGTGAGCCGACCTCAACGAGACCAATTGTATGCGCCGCCTGCGCATCGAGCCCTTTTTCAGAAAAGAGCTTTGCGGAGCTAAGGTAAAGTTCACTTTTTCGCTGGCGATCTTTTTCGTTGTGCGCCTCTGACAATAGCTTTTCTTCTTCGCTGAGCATTGTGGTAGCACCCTGTTTTATATCGGTGCGAGTTTGTTTTTTAGGTGTGCTGCAGGCGGATAAAAGAGCGCAGGCAAGGATGGTTAGGGACAATCTAAGAATAAGGGTTTTCATGCTTAAGTATAGTAGCGAGAGGTGAAGCTGCTATGATAGCTGAAATCTAAAGCGAGGATAAGAAGTTTGGAATCTGCACTGTATATCGTAGCCACACCCATAGGAAATCTTGGAGATATAACGCATAGAGCAATTGAAACCCTGGCAGGCGTCGACTTGGTTGCAGCGGAAGATACGCGTCATACAAAAAAACTTCTTTCACATTTGGGTTTGACTAAAGATATGCAGTCTCTGCACGATCACAACGAGCGGGATAAGGCGTCTTATCTACTTGATCTTGTCGCGGCTGGTGGCTCGGTAGCGCTTGTCTCTGACGCGGGTACGCCTCTCATTTCTGATCCTGGTTATGTTTTGGTTGCTCAGGCTAGGCAAAGAGAGTTGAAAGTCGTGCCAGTTCCGGGTGCGTGCGCGCTTATTGCGGCGCTGAGTGCCTCCGGTTTAGCCTGTGATCGTTTTTCATTTGAGGGTTTTTTACCGGTGAAGTCGAAAGCCAAGAGGGATGCTTTAGAGATATTGAAGAGCGAGCCCAGAACGTGTGTTTATTACGAGTCAACCCACCGCATTGTCGACACGTTAAAGGTGGTGGCCGAGTTGTTGCCGAAGCGGCAGATTACCATCGCGAGGGAGCTTACGAAGACTTTCGAGACTTTTCTGTCTGGGCCATCTGAAGATGTTCTAGGTTTAGTCGCGTCGGATGCTAACCAGCAGAAGGGGGAGTTTGTTCTTATTGTCGAAGGTTGGCGGCAAGAAGTCACGAACGAGATAGGGGAGGAGCCGGCAAGGTTGCTGAATGCGCTTTCAAGAGAGTTACCTCCCAAGAAAGCGGCGATGATCGTAGCGGACCATTATGGGCTAAACAAAAAGTTGCTTTACCAATCTTTGATAGAGTGATCTAGATGCCTTAGTTACTTGTTAAAAACTGTAAAATAGAACAGAATCTAACCAACAATAAATAATGCTAGGTGAATCGATGGAATGGTTATGCCGAAGCAAACAGAGCTGTTTTCGCTTAACGGCGCATATTCTTTTTGCTGTTTGTCCTTTTCAGTCTGTAGTCGCTTTTGAGATTTTATCTGAAGGCGCCATGGACTCTGTCTCGGCTGTTGCCTCGGGGTCGGCAGAAAATCTTCTTAATGTAGCGGGCGCGCCTGCGGCGGGTCTTGTTGTTGACGGATACGACGCTTTGCCATATCAATTGTCAGAAGGTGCAAATGGTTCTTCGGCTTCAGGGGAGTCATTAGACTCTGTATTGTTAAATCAGATTGAAGATTGGGCTGATGATCGGCGAGAGTCGTCTGGATCAGGTTTTGAGGTGGGCTTTGTAGAGCAGCTGCCGCAGGCAGGTGGATCCATTTTGGATGAGGGAGGGCTAGAGAGCGAGCCGCCCGACGATGTCGTAGAGCTCAACGAGTTAGAAGGCGAGGATGAAGAGGAAGAGAGGCGCTTAGCGCGCACGATTGAGCGAGATGAGCTTGGCGAGCTAATCCCAGAGGATCGGTTCTTTGATACCTCATTCGAGGAGCGGGTTTCGATCAATAATGATCTCAGTGACTATGATCGAAACCCCGGGGCTGGCTTCGTTTTTGATCGCTCATCGGAAAATGCAAATCGTCTTACCTCGCTTCGTGAAGAGAACAAGCCACTTTTCTGATTCACTAATAATTCTTGCTATCCATTTCTATCTGGTTACACTTGCCCAGAGCTTGCTGGGCAATCGCCTTACTTTGTGAGGAGGAAAGTCCGGGCTCCATAGAGCAGAGTGCCAGGTAACGCCTGGGGGGCGTGAGCCTACGGAAAGTGCAGCAGAAAGTGTACCGCCTAAGCTATCTTGTATAGCCGGTAAGGTTGAAAAGGTGCGGTAAGAGCGCACCGCGCGACTGGCAACAGTTCGTGGCGATGGTAAACCCCACTCGGAGCAAGACCAAATAGAAATCCGATGGCGTGGCTCGCGCTGGATTTGGGTAGGTTGCTTGAGCTAGTTGGTGACGGCTAGCCTAGATGAATGATTGTCCTCGACAGAACCCGGCTTACAGGCAAGCTCTTTTTCTTCTATAGATCTCTTTGCGCTCTTTTTGGCGCGCATCTCAATAAAACGTTATTAAACTTAAAGTAATTTCTAGCTTTGTATTTTATGCTACTGAAAATGCTAGATATTAGTCTCTTTTTCCTCCCTTGCTCTGCTTGGTTACGCTCCCAAACCTACTGTTATAGCTGCGACGCCCTTAAAAATGCTGCGTTTATTTGCTTGATTTAGCACTATTGAGTTTCTATAGTGGGGAAAAGTAGTGAAACGTGGGTTTTTTTGGTATTTTTTACCAAATTATAATAATTCTGAGGGTATTGGGTGTTTCTAGGTAGCCACGCAATCAACATGGACGCCAAAGGGCGTATGGCGATTCCGACAAAAATTCGGGAATCGTTGTCGTCTTTTTGTGGTGGTCGCGTCGTCGTGACTGCTCATACCGAAGAGCGGTGCCTGTTGGTCTACCCAGAGAACCAATGGCAAGAGGTGCTCCCAAAGCTAGAAAGTCTCCCTTCGCTTAATAAAGCTGCGCGCAGAATACAGCGGTTGATGATTGGCTATGCAACGCCTCTCGAGATGGATGCGAACGGAAGGATTCTATTGCCGCCGACGCTTCGCGAATACGCGGGACTAGAAAAGAAAACCATGCTCGTTGGTCAAGGTAAGAAATTTGAGCTTTGGAGTGAGGAGCGCTGGTTCGAGTGGTTGGATGAATCAGGAGCAGACGATGAGTTGCCTGAAGAGTTTCACGGTTTGTCGCTCTAATGTCGACTGACTCGGCGCACGTCACCGTCCTACTTGAAGAGGCCGTTAAGGCTTTAGTGTCTGACCCAGGCGGGCGATACGTCGACGGGACATTTGGGCGTGGAGGTCATGCTCGATTGATTCTAGAGTCATTGTCAGCGCAAGGTCAGTTAGTGGCCATAGACAAAGACCCAGAAGCAGTGCGCGTTGCGACTGAGCTGGCTGCGATGGATAGTCGGTTTGCTATNGAGCACGGCTCGTTTACAGAAGTGAAGAATTATGTGGGTGCACGCTCTTGGCCGGGAGCGACAGGAATTTTAGTTGACCTAGGAGTGTCTTCGCCTCAGTTAGATGATGCAGAGCGCGGCTTTAGCTTTATGAATGATGGGCCGCTCGATATGCGGATGGATACCAGTCGAGGTCTTAGCGCAGCCGAATGGGTCGCAAAGGTAGAAGAGCCTGAGTTGATTCGGGTGTTAAGAGAATACGGTGAAGAGAAGTTTGCGCGGCGAATTGCTGGGGCGATTATAAGAGAGCGAGGTGTTGCTCCAATTACTACAACGGCTCGTCTCGCCAATGTTGTTTCCGAGGCAAACCCTTCTTGGGAGAAGCATAAGCATCCTGCCACTAGAGCATTTCAGGCGATTCGCATTGAGGTGAATCAGGAACTGAATGATCTGGAGCTGTTTTTGGAGAATGCCAGTGATGCGCTCTCAGTGGGCGGGCGCTTGGTGGTTATTAGCTTCCACTCGCTTGAAGATCGAATGGTTAAGCGGTTCATGAAGAAAATGGCGAAGGGTGACGAACCGCCACCGGGAGTTCCTGTGTTGGAAAGTGATATAACGCGAAGATTTAAGTTGATGAGTAAGGCAATGAAGCCCGCCAAGCAAGAAATAGAACGCAACCCTCGATCTCGCAGCGCTGTGATGCGAGTACTGGAGAAGTTAAGTGATGATTGAGCTTCTAGGTTTTTTAGTAAGAGTGCGGCATGCGGATGCGATTCGAGAAAGTGTAAAGCCGCTGTTTGATCGTGAGTTGCTGCCCGATTCACTATTAGGGCGGATACAGTCCATTTGGAGAATTCTCCCAGTTCGCGAGCTAATTCTCTCTTTGGGATTGGTGCTAGTGATGGTTTTAACGGCGCTGGGCGTTGTCTACTCCTCTCACATATCGCGAGAGTTGTTTGCGGAGCAAGCTTTGTTGCAAGAGCGAAATGACCAGTTGCAGTTGGAATGGGCGCAGCTGCTGTTGGAGCAGAGTGCATTTACTTCTCCGAGTCAGATCGAGAGTGTCGCTGCTCAAGAATTAGAAATGGTGCTGCCGGATGTGCGCAGTATCGAGTTGGTTAAATAGGTAGGCATTGGAACGACCGTGAACTCGTCAAACGAAAACCAAGAACCAGTTATGATCATGTGGCGCTACTATGCGCTGCTAGCCATGCTGACGCTTGTGATTCTGACTTTGCTTGGTAGGGCGGTCCATTTACATATTTTTGAGCAGAGCTTTTTATCCTATCAGGGCGATGTGCGCTCAATTCGTTACGAAAGGATTCCTGGGCATCGCGGAACTATCTCCGATCGAAATGGAGATCCTTTAGCCATTAGCGCAGCGGTTGAAACAATCTACGCCAATCCTAGCGAGATAGAGCTCAATGAAAAGGAGTATGCCCGACTTGCCTCGGCGCTCAGTGTAAACAAGAAGTGGCTTAAGAAACGACTAGAGTCTAACACTTCCAAGAAGTTTGTTTATCTCAAGCGTAAGACATCTCCTCACGAAGCCCGGCAAGCCATGCAGCTGGGCTTCACTGGTATTTACAGCCGACGAGAG
>NZ_LWFU01000274.1:0-414 GCF_001635135.1 Oleiphilus sp. HI0080 | reverse complement strand
GGGCTACATTCTTGCACGTTCACTCGCATCACACCCTATGCCGCAAGCGCTTGATGTCTTTCAAAATGGCGCAACGCTAGCTCTCGCCAAACCAGTAACGAAATCTCTTGAAGCAATTAAGTGGATGGAAGGCATTGATCAGCATTTTGTCGACACGCCTAACGCAGAGCTTGTTGATCATTACCTGCAACGACATAAATACCGAAAACTTTTGAAAAGCCAACAAACCTAGGCAAATCACTGCTGATCTAGTTGCACCAATACTGCCATTCCCATCTAATATAAGCTTACCTGCAAATCAAAGAGAACGTCTGTGTTCATTCCTAAAGTATTTAAAGTCGATTGTCGTGATCAAATGTTCGCACTGATCAAAGAGCACCCGCTTGCTACGCTCGTATGCAATACCAAAGCAGG
>NZ_LWFU01000273.1:0-394 GCF_001635135.1 Oleiphilus sp. HI0080 | reverse complement strand
GTCAAAACGCTTGATCTTACTTCCATAATAATCAACCATCGAAGCAAAGTGCTGTTGGTTTTTTATTGAGAGCGACAAGGCTTTAACCACGGTGTTAACTTCACTCATCCAAGGCTCGATTAATCGTTTCACCTTGAGCTCCTTTTCCAGTTCCGTAGGAGTAAAGTTCTTGGCAGACAACCTCAATTTAGACAGAGGCAATGCCCCTTTTCCGTCCACCAAGTTTGCGAGCTCAGTCGACAACCTCCCTGATAACTGGTTTTGCAGCGAAGCAGTAATACGCTCTCGTTCCTGTTTCATCGCCTGGCTTACCACGGTCTGCATCACCGTGTATTTGGGAATTGCAATACGACGCAGTGATAAATACTCGGTGGTTGCATCGAACAAATACCGG
>NZ_LWFU01000272.1:0-1247 GCF_001635135.1 Oleiphilus sp. HI0080 | reverse complement strand
CTTCCCAGTCCCGGTAGGCTGCCTCTTTCGCGTACACTTTGGCCTGCTCATGGACTTTCCGAATGTGGTAGACAAAACCGTCGGCCAGACGCTCACTATTTTGCTCGGCACGCTCCTGCAGATAGCACAGTAAATATAGCTGTTGAATAGCTCGGTCAAAACGCTTGATCTTACTTCCATAATAATCAACCATCGAAGCAAAGTGCTGTTGGTTTTTTATTGAGAGCGACAAGGCTTTAACCACGGTGTTAACTTCACTCATCCAAGGCTCGATTAATCGTTTCACCTTGAGCTCCTTTTCCAGTTCCGTAGGAGTAAAGTTCTTGGCAGACAACCTCAATTTAGACAGAGGCAATGCCCCTTTTCCGTCCACCAAGTTTGCGAGCTCAGTCGACAACCTCCCTGATAACTGGTTTTGCAGCGAAGCAGTAATACGCTCTCGTTCCTGTTTCATCGCCTGGCTTACCACGGTCTGCATCACCGTGTATTTGGGAATTGCAATACGACGCAGTGATAAATACTCGGTGGTTGCATCGAACAAATACCGGGGTTCAACCCACGACTTAGCTGTTTGCTGTAAGTGAGTGATTAAGGAACCTCGATCCTGTCTATCCCGCCATTTTTGATAATTGAGGAGATCAAATATTTTCTGGTATAGGCGATCCTTTTGCTTTTGATCCAATGAGAAGCGCCTGATACCGGGACCAGGCAACTGTTCTTTGGCGATAAACCGCAAATCCTCTTCGACATCGCCAAAACTCGGACTCAGAACCACAGGCCTGGACTTGAAGTAACCCAACAGAGCGACAAAGAAACAGCGGTGAGCCCGGCTACGGATAGCGTTGGCGACACGGGCTTCCATCTCATTCAGAGTAAAGTAAAATCGACGTTCTTCGAGGGTGAAACTGGGAGGGCTGTACAAATCATTGATTTCTGCGTCAATGAGGATCTGGAGCCTTTCGGTATATGCCATATCTGATGCCTAAAAAGCTCAGCATAATAACCGAAAGGGACAAGTTAAGGGCTAGGAGGAAGTTAATACCCCGCTGGAGGCCAGGAGCCACGGGGGCTGTAGAGGATTATGTCTTTTTAAGACGGAAAATCCCCAGGACCCCACATAAGTGGCGAGCATTTCAGCTTCTAATTGCACGTCTAAATCCTGTCTGAATTCACCTGTCGCCTTAGCCTGCTCGATAAAACCAGAAATTCCTGCCACCCAATCCTTTATCCAACGCGCCTGGGTCTCT
>NZ_LWFU01000271.1:0-304 GCF_001635135.1 Oleiphilus sp. HI0080 | reverse complement strand
CTATATCGCAGTAGCACGCTTTATTAACAAATATCTGGGGCTACCCGATGACCGAAAGCAAGACTACCTCGACAAACAAGAAGGCGGCAACAGAGCATTAGCCGTAATGGAAGAGCAGCTCAATCACACGGTTTTTCTAACTGGCGACTATCCGACAACAGCGGATATAAGCCTATTCGCATATACCCACGTTGCAGAAGAAGGCGGCTTTAACCTCAATAATTACCCGAGCGTCAAAGCGTGGATCAATAAAATGAAAGGCCTTCGTAACTTCGAAGCGATGTGATTACAGCTTTGAAAATAG
>NZ_LWFU01000270.1:0-430 GCF_001635135.1 Oleiphilus sp. HI0080 | reverse complement strand
CAGATCTTGCAGGACCGACAACGAAAATCGCTAACCTTTAATCGCTTACAGAAAAGAAGAGACGTTTATGACCACCATACGCCAAGACGATTTGATCGAAAGCGTAGCGGACGCGCTGCAGTTTATTTCTTACTATCATCTAGCCGACTTTATTAAGGCGGTGCACGAAGCCTATCTGCGCGAAGAGTCGCAAGCAGCGAAAGATGCGATGGCGCAGATTTTGATCAACTCTCGTATGTGTGCTGAGGGTAAGCGCCCAATTTGTCAGGATACGGGTATCGTGACGGTGTTCGTAAAAGTGGGCATGAACGTACAGTGGGATTCAGACATGAGTCTTACTGACATGATCAATGAAGGTGTTCGTCGTGCGTATACACATCCAGATAACGTTCTACGTGCTTCGATTCTTGCAGACCCTGCAGGGGCGCGC
>NZ_LWFU01000269.1:0-490 GCF_001635135.1 Oleiphilus sp. HI0080 | reverse complement strand
ATCATATAGTTGTAAGGCATCTTATCAGTAAAAAACTCGGGCAAGTTATTGCCTCGCTGGGCCTGCATCGCTCTCACCTGAGACAAATAGTTTACAAACGCTCTCTGCGCAGCCTCTGCGCGAACTCCAGCATCAGCCGAGCTCATCACTACTTCCGTTTCACGCTGAAAGCACTCACTCAAGACCTGTAACTCACCCTCCGCACCAACACGCGAGTGGCTTGATAAGATCTGCTCAACGAGCGTTGTACCCGATCGAGGCATTCCCAGAATGAAGATCGGTGCCGCTCCGTCTTTGACCTTGGGCAAACTCTCGCACGCCCCTAAGAACGGACCACTGAGTGCTTCGATAAGCTTAGAGAACACATCTTGCATCTCAGAATGTGCATAGTGATAGCGAGAGCGATTAATCGTGTTGCCCATCTGAAGGTACTTGAAGCTCTTTTCAGCGTCTCCCTTCCTGTCGTAGTACATGCTCACAACGTAAGCGA
>NZ_LWFU01000268.1:0-467 GCF_001635135.1 Oleiphilus sp. HI0080 | reverse complement strand
CGTATTATATTTCCAATTTGCTCGCCGAGTTGGAAGGAGCCGTTGAGGTTGATGATCGCGAAGCGATTGAGCGGATTGTTGACAGCTATACAACGGGCATTGAATATGTCGCCCGTGAAATCGAACAAATAGATCTTTCCAAAAACGAATAAAACAGAGCTCGGGTTTTAACGTTTAACTCGATGCTCCAAAACTACGATAAATACTAAAGGAGTATCGTGTGCTGCAAAAAGTATCCCCCTTTCTGGTTCTGATTTTGTCGATGACTGGCGTTGGCCTGATTGAGGTGTCTGTTTCCTGGAGTCTCTATTACTGGTTTGGTTGTTACATCGCTGTGGGTTTGCTGTTCATTATTTAGGCTAAAGACGGCGCTCAACAAAACGCGATTTTACATCATATCTTGCACTGGCTTGGGAGTATTGGTGCTTTAGGAATTGTGTTCTTGTTTATCAAAACGGAGCGCTTAG
>NZ_LWFU01000267.1:0-564 GCF_001635135.1 Oleiphilus sp. HI0080 | reverse complement strand
ACGGGCGTCATTCTCGATATTTTTGCCCAGCGCGCGCGTACTCATGAGGGGAAGTTGCAGGTTGAACTCGCTCAGTTGGAGTATATGTCTACTCGCTTGATCCGAGGCTGGACTCACCTTGAACGGCAGAAGGGTGGTATTGGTCTTCGTGGTCCAGGTGAGACGCAACTTGAGACAGATAGGCGTCTTTTGCGAGCTCGTATCAAGGCTTTGCAGGGGCGATTAGGTAAGGTTAGAAAGCAGCGTGATCAGGGTAGGCGGGCTCGAACTAGAGCAGAAATTCCGACCATTTCTCTCGTGGGCTATACCAATGCTGGAAAGTCGACGCTATTTAATCGGGTAACCCAATCAGAGGTTTATTCTGCTGATCAGCTTTTCGCTACCCTTGACCCAACGTTAAGGAAGATTGATTTTCCGGATGTTGGTCGGGCGATTCTCGTAGATACGGTGGGCTTTATTCGGCACCTGCCGCACAAGCTTGTAGATGCATTTAGAGCGACGCTTGAGGAAACCATCGCTGCGACGCTATTGTTACATGTCATCGATTGTGCTGATGATCGTCGG
>NZ_LWFU01000266.1:0-819 GCF_001635135.1 Oleiphilus sp. HI0080 | reverse complement strand
CACTAGAGCGCTATTTGTTAGAGACGAGGCCGATTTTGTTGGTCGGAAATCAGGCCGAGGATATTATGTTCCCAAGCTCTCGAGCGAAAGCGATGACCCGACAAACTTTTTGGCACCGAATCAAGGTGTATGCAAAACAGCTTGGAATAAGCGCTAAATTAAGTCCTCACACGCTCAGACATGCTTTTGCAACACACTTGGTAAATAATGGTGCGGATTTAAGAGTTGTTCAGATGTTGCTTGGTCATAGCAGCTTGTCAACAACACAAATTTACACGTATGTGGCACAAGAGCGCATGCAATCATTACATGCGGCATATCATCCGAGGGCTTAGCGGAACTTTGATGACGAATTGGCGTCATAAAACTATATTCATTTAGAGAAGGGTTTTTGATGAGGTTTTTCAGCATTATATCGGTAGTGGGGTTGTTCTTGTGGTCGGCGCTGTCTTCTGCAGAGCAAGCTAATATTGAAAAAGCGCTCGCGGCCGCTGTTCCGCAACTGAGCGTATCGGCTGTGAGTGAGAGCGAGATACCGGGCTTGTACCGTGTTACAGATCAGCGTGGGCAGGTTATATTTGCCAGTGCTGACGGTGCATATTTTATAACTGGTGAGTTGTATAGCACGGTCGGTGGAGCTTTAGTTAATTTAAGTGAGAAGGAGCGTCAAGGGCAACGTTTGGGTGAATTGGCCAGCCTGGAAGATGGTGACAAAAGAACCTTTCCTGCCGAAGGGGAAGAAAAGGCTCACGTAACAGTATTCACGGATATCGACTGCGGTTATTGTCGTAAGCTGCATGGAGAAGTGCCGCGTATGAA
>NZ_LWFU01000265.1:0-779 GCF_001635135.1 Oleiphilus sp. HI0080 | reverse complement strand
CTTCATCCTCTTCGTTTTCAAGATAAATATCTGCGCCTAGAATCGGCTTTGCTCCGGCGCCTCGAACGGCTTTGAAGAATTTTACGTACGCACAGAGATTCGATTGATCTGTAATCGCAATAGCAGGAATGGCATTTTCCGACACCTTTCCAGCGAGCGCTTTTATTCGCACAAGCCCATTTACTAGCGAAAACTCAGTATGCACGCGCAAGTGGATAAATTGTGACGGAGCACCAGAAGACATGGAGCGGATTTCACCTACAAATATTAGAAGTGGGGGGTATCGCTATGAAGCTCTGCAATGCTAACACGGAGCATGGGGTCTATAAATCCTAGAATGAAAATTAAAAGTGCGGCAACGAGTGCATTCCAGATGCTTGGTCTGCTCGCCTTCTAATTACGCGTTTTAGAAGTGACTTTCGCGATAGGATCATATCGCTCAAACATGTTTCCGTACTGCTCTAGCAAAGCGTTATAGGTACCGTCTTTTTTGATGCGATCCAGTCCTTTATCAAACACATCCCTGTCCTCTTCAGAGAGAAACAGATAACGATATTCACTAACATCAAACAACTCATGGAACTGGACTTGCTGAAGAAAACGGGGGTCACCTGGGTACTCTCGCTCCACCGCCTGTCGCCAAAAATAGCCAAAAATACTTCGTTCCATCACGATCAAATCCACTTCGCGAACAAACAACAGATTTAACTGCAAATGCTGGCGACCAATTTCTTCATACAAAGGATTGTCTTTCACAAGGCTAGAGAAATCGTTGCCCA
>NZ_LWFU01000264.1:0-5574 GCF_001635135.1 Oleiphilus sp. HI0080 | reverse complement strand
TACTAAGAGGCGTTTTCGTTGCCCCCTCCTACCGAGGNCGTGGGCTCGGATCGGATCTCATTCGCTACGCCCTAGAGCATAGTGAGCTTAATGAGGTCTGGACCTTCCCATACATGCACTTAACTGCGCTATACGAGACGCTGAACTTCCTTCCTGAGGCAGTCGAAGACGCACCCGAAACCATTCGACACGCCTTCAAGACATACTCAGATCAAGGTAAACAAATTTCATTAATGCGTTGGCAACATCTGTAGCGCATACTATAAACATAACGAATACAAGGGAGGGCACCGTGAAAAGCATTCTAGTGAAAGATTATATGAGCAGCAATGTCACCAGCTTCAAACCGGAAGACAATGTGATAGAGGCGCTGCGGCAACTTTTAAAGCAAGGGCACTCTGGCGCTCCAGTGCTCGACAACGAGCGCCGCTTAGTCGGTATGCTCTCAGAGATTGATTGCCTAAAAGAAGCGTTAATGGATGGCTATTATCAAAGTGCTAGCGATCGCGTCGCAGACCATATGACGAAAGAAGTCGACTGTGTAAAGGCAAACGACAATATTTTGGTGCTTGCTGACATGTTTGTTGGCGGACGCCGTCGCGTGCCCGTTGTGGACGAGGGTGCGCTCGTCGGCATTATTACGCGACAGGATTTTGCTAGAGCGCTTATTTACACCATCGACCATCCGCACCACGGTGATCACGCGCACTAGGCATCCTTCTTGGCTCCAGCCTCTGCTGCTGGAACGGGGGCTTTCTTTTGCACCAGGCTGACCATTTGCCAGTCAGCCTTGGGAGCAACGCTCTCAGCACCTCCCGCTGGATACACCGCCCCACTGGGCGCGACGGAAAACAGTAGAGTGAGATTTGCGCCGTGCTCTTTTAGATAAGCGTCAAACGAAAACTCTTCCGTTAATCGTGTAATTGTTACCCGAGCGCCCTTACTGTACAAACTTGCCAGTTTTGCATAACTCAAACCATCCTGAAAAAGACTCGCCGCCTGCATAAAGGTCTCTGGTGTTTGATGACTGGCACGTTGCTCCATTTCTCCCTCGCTTAATGCGAAAACGTGCTGAGCGTTGAAACGGTCAAGGAAGTGATAAACGACATGAGCATTTAATTTTTTATACGGTGAAATCGCCAAGAATTGCCCAATACCCGTCATTTCGAGGTTGTTCTCAGCATGCTCTGAAGCCGGGTTTCCATAGTAAACCGACAAACCTTCCATTCGAGCCGCCCGATAGTTTTCCCAACTGGTGTCTGACAACACAACTGGAACATCAAGCTTTTGAAAGGCTTTCGCAATATCTCGCGCAACGGCGTTTGCGCCCAAAAATAAATACCCATTACTCGATGGCTCACGCACTTTAAGTAACTTCGCCAGCGGAGTGGCTGAAATGCTTTGCAACGCAACGGTAATCACAATCACTAAAAATACCAAAGGCACGAGCATTGCGGCTTCTTCAATACCAATTTCTTCAAGCCTGAAAGCAAATAGCGAGGACACCGCAGCAGCCACAATACCGCGGGGTGCAATCCAGCTTAAAAAAGACCGCTCTTGCCAGCTAAGGTCTGTTCCTAGCGAAGCCAAATTGACGGCTAAAGGCCGGGCGATAAAGATCAGCGCCGCAAGAATCCAAATGGCCCCTGCGCCCAGATCGTAGATTGCCTGCAACTCCATCCGCGCTGCCAGAAGAATGAACAAGGCAGAAATTAGAAGAACAGAAAGAGACTCTTTAAATTCGAGAATCTCATCAATAGGCACACCTCGCATATTAGCAAGCCAGATCCCCATAACGGTGACCGTCAACAATCCCGATTCATGCACCAGAAAGTTTGAGGCGGCATACACACCGAGCATAAAGGTCAGTACGCCAGTATTAAGCAAGAACTGCGGCAACCATTGACTGCGCAAAGCCTCGCCCAATAGATAGCCTGATGCGCAACCGAGCGTCAGCCCAAGTACCAGCGTTGCGCCAAAGGTGAACATGGTAGACATAAACGCACTGCTTTCTCCAGCAGTTGCGCCGTTGGAAGCGATGATAAACTCGAACACCAGAACTGCGAGCAAGGCTCCAACAGGGTCGATTACAATCCCTTCCCACTTAAGAATGTTACTTATTCGACCTGATGGTCTGACCGCGCGTAACAGCGGCATAATCACGGTTGGGCCACTAACAACAACGATCGCGCCAAACAGCATCGCTAGAGACAGCTGCATATCAAGCACGAAGTAAGCGGCGAGTGTTCCGACAAGGCAGGTCACAATGGTGCCGTAAATGATCAGATTCGTGACCATTTTTCCATGCCCTCGAATCTCAGAGAACTTCAGGGTTAAGCTACCTTCAAACAAGATAACGGCAACAGCAAGAGAAACAATTGGGAAGAGCATATCGCCGAGCAGAGCATCGGGATCTAACAAACCGCTGACAGGACCAACAAGGATACCAGCGACAAGAAGAAATAAAATCGCTGGCTGACGCAATCGCCATGCGACCCACTGACATATGAGAGAAACGACGCCGATGGCCGCTAATGTGATCGTGCTATATTCAAGCATCCTGAACGACCCTTTGCATGCGTCCTTGTCCTTTTATCGTTGTTTATATTATTGTTTTCGTCAGTTTTGACAGTATGCGCGACACGGCAACCATCGCAAAAACAGACGTAACCGACGTAACCGCTCCAAAGCCCGAGGCGCAATCAAGTCTCGCTGGCCCGCCATCTTCGGGCTTATTCAAGCAGACAGAACCATCCGCCTGTGCGTATTTCAGTTGCTCAGTTGAGTATACACACTCCACACTAAACTTCCGCTTCGGGTTTCTCGAATAATTATGGTGTCGCCGAAGGTTACTACGTATCTTGGCAAGCAATGGGTCTTGGGTTGTGCGCGCTAAATCTTCGATCGCTATCTGAGTTGGATCCATCTGACCGCCAGCACCACCGCAGCATAAAATAGGGATCTTGTTTCGCCGGCAATGAACGATCATAGCCGTTTTAGCCTTGATACTGTCTGTCGCATCAAACACATAATCTAGGTTTTTAGTCAGCAGTTCAGCAACATTGTTCGGCGAGAGAAAACTGTGTTGCACATGCACACGCACCTCTGGACTAATTTCCTTGATTCGCTGAGCCATTACTTCTGTTTTCATCTGGCCAACCGTAGCCTGAAGAGCGTGAACCTGGCGGTTAATGTTCGACACGCACACGTCATCAAGATCAATCAAGGTGATTTCTCCAACACCCGATCGAGCCAAGGCCTCCGCGGCCCATGAACCTACGCCTCCGATGCCAATGACGGCCACATGACTTTGCGCGAGCTGCAATAAGCCTTGCTCCCCATACAGGCGCGCTATGCCGCCGAAACGAAAGCGATAATCTTCACTCAGCGCGCTCTTTTTTTCTGTCATGGTGTTTGTTTCAACTTTTCGTCGTAGGCGAGAAAATCATGATTTACCAGCTCGTAGCGCTTTCGCTTGAGCGGCTTTAAACGATTCAAGTCGACAACGACTAGACCGTCAATGCAGTCCTGAAAATCGGGATCAATGTTAAAGCCATGGAAACGTGTGCCGCCTTCATCGCATAACTCAGTGTACTGCTTGTACAGGGTTGGGACGGAATGCCCGATAAGTCCGAGCTGTTCTCGCAGAGTGACAAAGGCATCTCTTGCATCCAGCCCCTCAAACAAACGTGCATTCTGCTCTTTCGCTGAATAACCCATCATATAAGGACGCTTGCAGCGAACGATGGGATCATCATCAAGATAGTATTTGCCGTAATAACCGAGCAATAAATCCTTACCCTGCTGACTGAACGCATTGGAAATACTGACAGCCCCCAGCAAATAGCGCACTCTTGGATTGCTACGAATATAAGCCGCAATGCCGGCCCATAAATAATCGAGACTGCGGGAACCCCAATACTTAGGCTGTACAAAACTTCGGCCTAACTCGACACCGCGAGGCATGATGCGCTTCGCTTCAGCTTGATAGTCAAACAACGTAGAGGTGTAGAGACGATCCGCATCTAAGTCGAATGTTGTTCGCAAGCGATAGGCCCCGACGACTTCTTTGTCCTGCGCATCCCAGAGGACGATATGCTGGTAATCCAAATCATAAGCATCTATATCACAAGCCTTTCCGCTTCCTTCCCCAACCAAGCGAAATGCCTGTTCTCGCAAACGGCCAATCTCTCGTAACAAGGAAGACGATTGCTGAACAGAGCAAAGATAAATCAACTTATGATCTTTGGTTTTACCTAATAACGCTGCGTTAGCAAGCTCGGCCAAAAGATGCTCTCGAGGTTCTGGCAGGGCTATTGCGGGCAAGGTTTTAAAGTAGGAGCCTTTACCTGAAGCGACCCGATAAAGCTGTTTACGCAACAATTTGGCTTTAAAACGATCACGCAACGGAAGATCTTTGTAATCTGCCGCGTCGATTAACTCCCCAACCCTGAGTTTCTGGTCATAGGTTTCTGGCAAAACGCGACTGGCAAGTTTTTGAAATACTCCATGCCCACGGTAAAAACCGCGCACCTGCTGCAAAAAAGGCTGCTCATCACTGGATACGTGCACGTGCAATATGGGGCTCAAGGTATGCGTGGCAAGCTTCAAGAAATCCGTCGGCCATCTTTCCTGAGTCAACTTTGGTACACCTGAAGAACGGCCAAAGTGCACCGGCTGAATAATCAATACGCCCTCGTTTGCAAGGTGTTCAGTCGCGGCAAGCCTGGTTGTTTCGTCTGAATCGCCCATGCAGCTGAGCGATCGAAATTCAGATAACCACGGGCTGTCACAATCGCCAATGAATCTCAGGTCTTGTCGTACCTGAGATACAAAGTACAAAAGCGCTAACGTTGAAATGCCTGGCAAAGGATCGTTGGCCAAGACAATCACTCGACCCATCTCAGGAATTTTTAGAGAATCTTTAACATCATAGACAGCTGACAACTGATGTTCGGCAAGATACTCAAGCACGTGCTTGCTCAACTCGTTTCGATTAGCCGACGTTGATTCTTGCATACTTGGAGATCGTTTGGTCTTTGCAGTTAAAAAGGGAAGTTTCAGCATCTGTTCTGTTACTTCGCGCTGTTACGCTGAGCGCTTGCGATAAAGCAAATCCCATACACCATGACCCAAGCGCTCACCACGACGTTCAAACTTAGTGGTTGGACGGTAATCCGGTTTTTCTGAGTAAGGCCCTGGCTGGGTGCAGTTTTCAAAATCTGGAGCCACATCCATCACCTCGGCCATATGCTCGGCATAAGGCTCCCAGTCCGTTGCCATGTGAAAAACGCCGCCATCAGCTAGTTTAGATGCCACCAAAGCCGCAAACTCAGGCTGTACGATTCTGCGCTTATGGTGCCTTTTCTTATGCCATGGGTCTGGAAAATAGAGTTGGAGCCGCGCTAAGCTTTCGTCTGGAATATCCTGTTTCAACAGTTCAACAGCATCACAACAGAGTACCCGAAGATTTGTTAAGCCTGCATCGCCAGCTTGTGCTAATAATGCGCCAACGCCAGGACGATGCACTTCTACGCCAACAAAATTTTTCTCTGGCTCTGCACTTGCCATTTC
>NZ_LWFU01000263.1:0-606 GCF_001635135.1 Oleiphilus sp. HI0080 | reverse complement strand
TTTCGATAGATGATGGCATACACAAGTTGCTCTCTTGGAGTATTAAAGCGAGAAAGGAAGGTTTGCTTGGGCTAGAAGATGTGTTATCAAAAGAACGGGAGTCTTTTTGTAAAAAAGGCTTGCAGCTCCTAGTTGATGGTTCTGAGCCAGAATCAATACGGTCGGTTCTTGAGGTAGACATGTATTCGCGCGAGCAGCGTGATCTCGATCTCGCAAAGGTTTATGACTCTATGGCGGGTTACTCACCGACAATTGGAATAATTGGCGCGGTACTAGGATTGATTCAGGTGATGAGCAATCTCGCTGACCCATCCTCACTCGGCGCAGGTATTGCGACGGCATTTGTTGCTACTATATACGGGGTGGGATTTGCGAACCTCTTTTTGCTCCCCGTCGCTAACAAGATTCGATACCAGGTTGAACGCCACGTTCGATACCACGAAATGCTTGTTGATGGTTTGATTTCCATTGCAGAGGGCGAGAACCCTCGCTCCCTTGAGCTGAAGCTGAAAGGCTATTTGCACTTAGACTCAACAGATTGAGGCGCGCTTTTTCATGAAACGCTCCAGACATCATAATTCAAACGAAAATCATGACCGCTGGCTG
>NZ_LWFU01000262.1:0-587 GCF_001635135.1 Oleiphilus sp. HI0080 | reverse complement strand
GTCGCCTTCATAATGCGTAAACTGGCCATTTTGGTAGAAGATGTTCACAACTTGTTGTTGCAACTCTCCGTCAGCTGGTAAATAGGTGTAGATGTAGCTCTCGTAATCATCATCGAAAACGTTTTTTACAATTGGCGTTCCTAAGACAAAATGTACCTGTCGCTTAGTCATTCCTCGGCTTAATTGTTCAAGCATTTCTTGAGTGACAATATTGCCCTGCTGCACATTGATTTTATAAACGCCGGGAAAGGCACAGGCCGACATCATTGTACTTAAGGTGAGTAAAAAGAGGAGAGGGCGGAGTTTTCTGGCGCCGCGAGATAGCATGTTTTGCATCTAAAACTTAATTCCACTAATGTTGGCGCCACTTCTATGCCGCCAATGATATTATTGCTGTAGAGCTGCGCATCTTACCTGATTTCAAATGGTTGCGCCTAATCTTACTGAAACAAATATTACTGAAATAAAAGAGTGCGTTATGCCCGATAATTCTGATCTAAAAAAAGCTGGTTTAAAGGTGACGGTTCCGCGTCTAAAAGTGTTGGGGCTGCTCGAAGCGTCGGATGGTCAGCACATGAGCGCAGAGG
>NZ_LWFU01000261.1:0-674 GCF_001635135.1 Oleiphilus sp. HI0080 | reverse complement strand
TAGGTTGTGCCCAAATTGTGCCCATTCTGTGCCCATAGCAACGATCGCTGTTTTTCAGCGCGTTGCTAACTCTGTTTATCTGAACGTCAGTTCGGTCGTTGTTCGCCGAGATAACAGTCATAACAAGTCAGCGACATCTTCTCGTCTCACTAAAAAGTATATTTTATTGTCCGCGAAACCTTGAATTCCCCCTCAGCCGAACTTAGATAAAAAGCCCTGCGTGACTACGGCGTTACGTAGCGTAGAAAAGCTAGAGGGTTCTAACTCGAGTGCAGTGCCCTCTATATCGACGTAATTGAATCTATGAGGATGGCACATGGAACAGAGAAGTTATTTAGCCGGTATCGATCACATACTCAGGTTGAAGGAAGTATGCGAAATTACCGGACTCGGGCGCTCGACAATCTATGAACTCGTACGCAAGGAGCAGTTCCCTAAGCAAGTCAAACTCACCGCCAGATCTGTTGGCTGGCGTCAGAGCCAAGTTGTTGAATGGATTTCTAGCAGGGAGTCAGCTTAATCATATACTAATCGAATATGTCATAAGTCCGTGGCGGTGAGCCGAGCAGCAAGTCAGCTTGTTCTGAAACTTCTAGCTTAGCTTGCTCGTCCAGCGAGACCCATATCGTTGAACCTCCTTTGTGCTGATAAGGAACGGGCTGATCTAATCGGTG
>NZ_LWFU01000260.1:0-598 GCF_001635135.1 Oleiphilus sp. HI0080 | reverse complement strand
TCGTGAACTGGATATACCGGCATTGATACCCAAACTAGAAAGTACGCCAGGAAAAACCGAATGGCCCGGTGCAAAGTTAGGTACACATACCAACGATGTACTAAGCGAACTACTTGAGCTTGATGACGATAAAATCTCAGAACTACGAGAATCAGGCGTCATCTGATCTATATGGAGTTGAAACGATAATGCGCACTAAGCTCTCGCTCCATTGCGGACATTAGAGGCTCGTTAGATCGGCATTGGTTTTGAGAGAATAGCGGACTAAAAATTTGACAGACCGTCGCTTCAGTTTTCACCAATAAGCGGACATTTTTTGCTAGTGGATCAACTGAGAGCCGTTTCGACAAAGCAGACATCATGAACCTCTGCCGTCAGTGGTGACAAAGTCGACGCGAAGCTGATGTTTTGACATCCGGTGCGCGGCTTGGTTATGCAGCATGTAGCGGCTTGATTCGATCCACCTCTTCCTTAACCGATTGTGCGGCAGTCCAAAGATCAACAGACCGCTGTGCGTTCAGCCAGAATTCCGGCGAGTTACCAAACAAACGCGCAAGCCGGAGCGCCATTTCAGGACTGACAGCGCGACGTTCGCGCA
>NZ_LWFU01000259.1:0-351 GCF_001635135.1 Oleiphilus sp. HI0080 | reverse complement strand
TCAACCAGAGTTTTGCCTGACGACCATAGAGAACTGGAACCACCTGATCCCATCCCGAACTCAGAAGTGAAACGGTTCATCGCCGATGGTAGTGTGGGAGGTCCCATGTGAGAGTAGGTCATCGTCAGGCTTTAATCAGAAACCCCAGCAGACATCCTGCTGGGGTTTTTTTATGTCTGGAGCGTGCTGTTCTCATAGCCAAGTGCTATCGCCCAGTCGCCTTGCTGTTACGAGACAGCCTTTAGCCGGACAGGACTTGATACTTGTTCAACTACTATCCAGTCATCGGGATCCTGTTGTGAAGTCGTTTTGTTTTCAAACGTATAAGTGTTCGGCGTGATCGGTCTTTTT
>NZ_LWFU01000258.1:0-618 GCF_001635135.1 Oleiphilus sp. HI0080 | reverse complement strand
TTCCAAACTAGCCGATGCGATGCGGTGCAAATTTCACTTCATCTAAACGATTACCAAGCATAATCACCTCCCCCTCATAACGGTCTTCACCAGAGGAGCTGAAATCAAAGCTGTAAATTCGACGCAACTGCATATGGCCTTTGGCATTGCGCACGGGTCGCACACTTTTTAACGCGACTGCCTGGTCGAGCAACTGCAAATCTAGCTTCTTACACGCCGCTTGTGCGCGCTGATAAGCGAATTCTTTTAAATCGCGACTTTTGATCCAGTACCACACACCAAAGCAAACAAGTGCGGTCAAAAAAAGGCTGTTTAGACTCATGCGCGGTCCAGCAAGTTGTATAGCTTAAACTCTATCATTTCACTCCCGAACGAGACGTGAACCAAATCATCTTGAATCATCATTCCAATCTGCATTGTTCGCTCTGCCATACCGGCGAGCTGTTCAAGCGGCTCTTTGTCGATACGAAACGCTGTAATACCATGGCGAATCGACGCATCTTTTTTAATGCTCTCCAGCCACTGCTCCACATCCTGACCACCATAACTGAACACTGTGACTTTTTTACTTCTGCCAATCGCTTTTTTCAGACGTTTCGCGTCTGGCTTACCAAGCTC
>NZ_LWFU01000257.1:0-915 GCF_001635135.1 Oleiphilus sp. HI0080 | reverse complement strand
GCCATGCTCTGGACTCGCCGCACTTGAAAAGCTCGGTTTCGTTCCCTTTTTTGTATCGGCTGCAAGCGTAAACTGTGAAACAACCAATAAGCCTCCCTGAACGTCTTGCAGGCTTCGTCCCATGCGACCATTTTCGTCTTCAAAGATACGATACTTTAGAATTTTAGTGAGCATGCGATCGACCAGCACAGTATCGTCATGCTTCTCGACCCCGATAAAAAGCAGGATGCCCTGATCTATCTCACCAACTAGCTCACCACCCACAACAACTGAAGCGCTCTTTACACGCTGTATAAGTGCTTTCATTACTTATTGCTCTCCACGCTTTCCGGCACTATTGTTGGCAATCTTCATCACAAAAAAAGGCCGAAGTAACATATACTCCGGCCTTTTTGATTCAGAAGTTAAACCTAAGTTTTATTTGGCGCGCTTACGCTCATTCTCTGTAAGAAGCTTCTTACGCAAGCGAATACTTTGAGGCGTTACTTCTACAAGCTCATCGTCTTCAATAAACTCGAGCGCTTGCTCAAGCGTGTGAATGATTGGTGGCACTAGGGTCAACGCTTCATCCGTACCGGATGCTCGCACGTTGGTTAGCTGCTTACCTTTCGTCGGATTTACAGCCAAGTCATTCGAGCGGGAGTGAATACCAATAATCTGGCCTTCATACACGTCCTGCGCATGGCCGAGGAACAAGCGACCGCGACTCTGCAAGTTAAACAAAGAATAAGCCGCCGTCTTTCCTTTCAGCATACTCACCAATACGCCGTTCTGACGCTTGGCAACTTCGCCGACTTTAACTGGGCCATAGTGATCAAACACACTAGTCATTATGCCTGAGCCAGAAGTCATAGTTAGGAAGGCACCACGGAAACCGATCAGACCTCTTGAAGGAATGGTGAATTCTAAACGAAC
>NZ_LWFU01000256.1:0-419 GCF_001635135.1 Oleiphilus sp. HI0080 | reverse complement strand
AAAGATAGCGTCGTATTTACGCGCTAGAAGGCCGGGAATGATACCGTCCCAAGCTTGAATAACCCATTCGCACTCTGCTTTGATTTCAGCACAAACCGCGTTGCCCAGATCAATTTCGAAGCCAGTGAGTGTGCCATCTGGCGCTTTGTATTCGAAAGGCTCATATGGGACATCAACAGCCAGTTTAAGTTTGTCTGCAGCGAAGCCAAGACTGCTTGTTGCAGCTAGGACACAACCTAGAAATAGCGATAGTTTTTTCATGAGGATTTCCCCTTATTGTTTATAGTGACTCTTTACGAGTTCCGTTAATGACTCTTGATTACTTCCGTTAATGACTCTTGATTACTTCCGTTAATGACTCTTTACGAGCTCAGTCAATGACGCTTGATGAGGTCAGTGATTGTGTACTGATAACTAGT
>NZ_LWFU01000255.1:0-478 GCF_001635135.1 Oleiphilus sp. HI0080 | reverse complement strand
GGTACGCCCAGGTACGTTATAAAGAATCTGAGGGATATCAACCGCCTCGGCAATCGCTTTAAAATGTTGATACAAGCCTTCCTGAGTGGGCTTGTTGTAGTACGGCGTAACTGAAAGGCAGGCGTCTGCGCCAACGCGTTTTGCAGCTCGGCTAAGCTCGATCGCCTCAGCAGTCGAATTAGCTCCCGTACCGGCAATAATGGGGATTCGACCGGATGCACGATCTACAATGCGCTCAATGACCTTACAGTGTTCTGCTGGGCTTAGTGTTGCTGATTCCCCAGTCGTACCAACAGCAACAATAGAGTCTGTCCCGTTCTTAATCTGAAAATCGACAAATTTGTCGAGGCGGTCCCAATCGAGCGAGCCATCGCCGTGCATTGGGGTTGCTAACGCAACGATACTGCCTGTAATCATACTTGTCTCCGGAATAAACGAACGGGCTATCAGCAAGGAAAATATACCTTACAAAACTCAG
>NZ_LWFU01000254.1:0-770 GCF_001635135.1 Oleiphilus sp. HI0080 | reverse complement strand
GATTCCGGCATTGCGCGTGTTTTCAAACAGGCGGTAAAGGCAGATGCTCCGGATCTGACTTTTATCGATGATTTTCATCCCTACTTACCTTCCTACCAAGATCCAGCGGCATTTATTGCATCGCCGATTTACGATGAAGGTGAAATGACGGGAGTACTTATTTTTCAGATGCCTATTGATACGATCAATACGATCATGACGCATAACGAAAAATGGGTAGACAGCGGTTTAGGTGAATCTGGAGAGACGTACCTAGTCGGACAAGATAAGAAAATGCGCAGCATGAGCCGATTCTTAATTGAAGATAAAGAGGGCTACTTGGCTGTGCTGCAAACCGCAGGTGAACGTAGCGGTGTGATCGATGAGATTGCAGCAAAAGGGACTAGTATTGGGCTTCAGTCAGTCAATACTCCAGGCGTTGAGCAGGCATTGTCGGGTGAGTCTGCTTTCGCAATTTTTGAAGATTATAGAAAAGTACCCGTACTTTCCGCTTATGCGCCGCTTGCGATAGAGGGCTTGAATTGGGTGATTATGAGCGAGATTGATGAGGCTGAGGCCTTTGCCCCAGGCCTAAGACTGCGAGAGGAAATTGTCGGCATATCGATTCAGGTTTTACTTGGGGCCTTGTTGATTGTGTTGTTAGTTGCCTATGTAGTGGTGAGGATGCTGGCTCGGCCCCTTGAGTCTCTAGGGCGTTTTCAGGTTGAGGTTTCGGACATCATACAGAATGCGGACCTGACGAAGCGATTGGATGTTCGCGGTAAGGATGA
>NZ_LWFU01000253.1:0-8909 GCF_001635135.1 Oleiphilus sp. HI0080 | reverse complement strand
GGCATCTTTTCACTCTTGTAGTCAACGCGATGCAGCGGGTCTTTCTCTGTATGGTACATCGCCGTTGCACTCGCCATTGGTGACGGGTAAAAGTTTTGAACCTGATCCGCCCTAAATCCATTGCCCTTTAGCCAAAGAGCGAGGTTTAACATATCCTCATCCCGCGTTCCCGGGTGCGCCGCAATAAAATAGGGGATAAGGAACTGCTCTTTCCCTGCTTCTTTGGAAAACCGGTCGAACATTTCTTTAAAGCGATCATAGGTGCCCATACCAGGCTTCATCATCTTAGAGAGAGGGCCATTCTCGGTATGTTCGGGCGCGATTTTCAGGTAGCCCCCAACGTGATGTGTGACGAGCTCCTTCACGTATTCCGGATCTTCCACGGCAAGGTCGTAGCGCAAACCAGAGGCCACAAATATCCTTTTAACGCCGGTCAATGCTCGGGCACGACGATACAGGCTGGTTGTTGCAGAATGATCGGTCTTGAGGTTTTTACAAATGGTCGGATAAACGCAGGATAATCGATGGCACTTCGCATGAATCTCATCAGACTTGCAGTTTAAGTGATACATGTTGGCAGTCGGCCCGCCAAGGTCCGAGATAATACCTGTAAAACCAGGTGTTTTGTCGCGGATCGCTTCGATCTCACGAATCACGGAGTCCTCTGATCGGCTCTGAATCACGCGCCCTTCATGTTCTGTGATCGAACAGAAAGAACAGCCACCAAAACAGCCACGCATGATGTTGACTGAGAAACGAATCATCTCATAGGCCGGGATGCGGGCATCGCCATAGCTTGGGTGTGGTACACGCTGGAAATTTTGCTCGAACACCATGTCGAGCTCTTCAGTCTCTAAAGGAATTGGTGGAGGATTCATCCAGATGTAGCGGTCGCCATGCTTTTGAACAAGCGTGTGTGCATTTGCAGGGTTTGTTTCGATATGAATCACTCGTGACGCATGCGCATACATAACCGGGTCTTTGGTGACTTTTTCAAATGCGGGCAGCTTTATATATTCTTTTGCTTTGCCACCGACAGGCCAGAAGCGAAGAACGTGCGTGTCTTCATCCACTTCGCCAGAACCATCGTTTGCACTGTTAGCGCAATCGCCACCTTTGCCGTTTTCAGTGGTATCGATATACGGGCTTGGAATTCGATCGACCTTTCCGGGCTTATCTAGACGGGTCGAGTCTTTTTCCAACCAGTCTTCGGGTAATTCATTTACTACGATGGCTGTGCCGCGAATATTGGTCATCTCTTTTGGTGACTCGCCGCGGGAGATGCGATGTGCAATTTCAGCCACTGCGCGCTCCGCGTTACCATAAAGAAGTATGTCGGCTTTTGAATCAAGAAGTACAGAGCGACGAACTTTGTTTGACCAATAATCGAAATGCGCAAGACGACGTAAACTGGCCTCTATACCGCCAATAACGACAGGCACACCTTTAAACGCTTCGCGGCAGCGCTGGCTATAGACAGTTACTGCGCGGTCGGGACGCTTGCCGCCAACATTGTCTGGTGTATACGCATCATCATGTCGGATTTTTAGATCTGCCGTGTAGCGGTTGATCATTGAGTCCATGTTGCCTGCGGATACTGCGAAAAATAGATTGGGTTTGCCAAGCGCCTGGAAAGCGTCTTTGGAGGTCCAATCCGGTTGGGCAATGATACCTACGCGAAATCCTTGGGATTCGAGTAATCGACCAATGACCGCCATACCAAAACTGGGATGGTCAACGTAAGCATCGCCGCAAACAATAATAACATCACAGCTATCCCACCCGAGTTCGTCCATTTCCTGACGTGACATCGGTAAAAAAGGCGCGATACCATAGCATTCGGCCCAGTATTTCGGGTAAGAGAATAGGTGTTTGTCTGCTTTCATCATGAGTGCCTGATTTAAGAGTCGCGCATTTTACATGCTCCTAGGCGAGAGACCTAGTGGTAAACCAATTAAAATAGAACAAAAAGTAAACAATTGTGGGTTCAAACTTGGTTTCAGTTATTGTCCTTGCCGCTGGTGAGGCTCGACGATTTGGTTCTCCGAAGCAACTTGCCCTGCTTGGCGATAAAACATTGCTCGATCACGCAGTGCAGAGAAACCGGGAGCTCGGCGAATTGATGTCAGCCTCCGCTCCTACTTTGCGTAAGGTTCTTGTGCTGGGGGCACACTATGATCAGCTGCTACCGCATGTTTTGATGGAGGATTGGTCGCGTGTTACCTATGCTGAACATTGGCAGAGGGGCATGGCAGAATCGCTTAAAGTGGGTTTTGATGCTGCGCAACATGATGCGTTGAATGCGGGACTTGTGCTGAACGGCGTGGTGGTTTGTTTGATTGATCAGCCTTTGTTGCAAGCGAGCTCTTTGTTGCGACTTGTCTTAAAAGGGGGAGCTTTAGATGAGATTTCATGCGCCGCTTATGATGGCAGCGTCGGAACGCCCGCTTACTTTCCAAGCAACGAGTTGCGGCGGTTTGATGTGTGGTATGAGCATCTGAGAACGGTAGATCAGACGACGGACGGAGCAAAGCGCTTTATTGCGTCGAGGCCACATCATGCTATGAGTCTTGGTGAGGAATTGGATGATATCGATACGAAGGAAGATCTTGCGCGGCTCAAAAATCGACTCGCGCAAGACTAGCTAATACTCAGCTACTAGAACAAACCACTTATTGCCGCAATGCCTGCTGCGAATACACCGATACTGATCGCCATGGCGTAGCCATAGAACTTGGTGCTTTCTCGTTTTTGTCGACGGAGGAAGGAGTCTATCGCTTGTTCTGCAACATCTTCCGCAGTTTGGCGGGACATGTCATGGGCCTGTTGTATTGCTTCAGCCTGCATTTTTTGCCAGAAATCGGTGTCGATTTGTTGCGCACTCTGGAGTTGTTCTTTCAACTCGTCAAAGTCTGGCGTGAGCGCTGCCTGAGTATCAATCTGCTTCACAAGATCTGTTTTGAGCTCTTTCAACTGAGTGCTGATGAATAGGCTGACTTCGGTTGCTATTTCATCTTTGATTGCATCGGTTTTGTCCTTGATGCTTTTCTCATGCTCTGCCATAACGCGCTCGAGCAGCGTTTTTTGCTCGATACTAATGTCTGTTACAACGCGCTTGAAGTGTTCATGCTGGTCATCAAACAGTCCTGCGAGCAATTCATGCAGGCGGTTGTTAACACTAGTGCGAACAGCTGATCGAGCGACGTCCGCGATCACATCGTGAGGTACCTCTGCTGCCGGTACGGGAGCAGGAGCAGGGCGGGGACTGACAGGAGGTGTGACTGAGAGAGTGGGTTCAGTGGGCGCGGTATCTGGATTAGCTGAAGGTTCTTGATCAGCTGAAGGTTCTTGATCAGCTGAAGGTTGTTGACCTGCTGACGGTTGTTGATCCGCTGAAGGCTCTTGACCTGCTGAAGGCTCTTGACCCGATGAAGGCTCCTGACCCGCTGAAGGCTCGTCACCTGGGTAGGGCTCTTGGATTTCCGGTAGCTCTAATTCAATACTCTCAGACTCTAGCTCGACGGATTCATCAGATGACGGTGCTTCAATGCCCAAATCTTCATCGGCCAAGGTAAGTTCGTCATCAAGCGTCAACTCCGTGAGTGAGGCGGTGGAGGCGAGCTCGTCCGTCAGATCACTTTCACCGAGAGTTTCTTCTTGCGGATCTGCTGTAACGGCATTTGCCATACTTTCATCAAGTTGACTGATGAGTTCTGATACGCGATGTGGCTCAGCCGGTTTTGTGAGCACATCATAGATGCCCTTTTTGGTGACTTCTTCTGAAAACTCATCCGATTTTTTTGAGGTACACATGATGACCGGAACGTGCTCAGCGCTGGGCATAGCTTTAATTTGCTTCGCTGCATCCACACCATTCATGCCAGGCATGAGCTGATCCATGAAGATAACATCGGGCACGTTACCATCGATCACGGTCTCAATCGCTTCTTCGCCTGAGCCCGCCATGGTGACGTCTAAATCCATCTTCTCGAGCAATTTGCGAAGAGCAAATCTTGCGACCTTGGAATCATCAACGATTAAAGCGCTCTTGATTGTCATGCTTAACCTCTTTTCTTGGCTGGGCCTGATGCCCGCTTATCAAAATTATGTCTTTCGTTTTGGCTGTTTGGTCGAAAAAACTTACCAACCATCGAGCTTTGGGCACTCAGTGGCGCGATAGCTTTTCGGTCGGTAACAAACGCCGGGTTCTGAGGAGCGCGCTGTAAATACTTCACCCTCCGCTGTCGTGAGTGTCACCTTGCCGAAGGGCTCGCCGTCTTTAAATGTGCCGCTGATCTTACTGCCGTTCGGGTTTAAGATTTCGCCCTTGCCGTGATAAAGGCCCTCGATAAACTGGCCCTCATATTTCTTGCCATTGGCATACACTTCAACACCTTTTCCGTGGAATAGACCGTTTGAAAAAGAGCCTTCATAGGTGCCTCCATCTGGATAGGTTAGAGTGCCATTGCCATGAAATAAGTTGTCACTAAAACCGCCTACATAAAGCATTCCGTCGCGCGTAGTAAGCGAGCCTTGGCCATTTAGCTCACCGCCAATCCAGTAACCTGTGTAGATGTCGCCATTTGCTTTGGTGAGTGTGCCATCACCGTTAAACTCATCATTTGAAAACTGCCCAATATAGGTGTCTCCCGTGGAGTTAACAAAAGTGCCGTTCCCTTTACGCTCGCCTTCAAACCATTCGCCTTGATAACGAGAGCCGTCGCCATATCGCGCAGAGCCATAACCATGGAACTGGCCATTTACGAAGGAGCCTTGGTAGTCAATACGAGCGCCGTCTAGGTATCTCCCTTCGCCTGTTTGAACACCGTTTTCCCAAACACCGTTGCGGTAATTAACGGTCGTGAATTTTTGTAGTTCAGCAACAATCGTTTGTTCGCTTCCGCGTGTGATATAAATGCTTTGCCGCCAATTCTGAAAGCCACCTTTGGTGACCTCGACTTCATATGTGCCGGGATTTAGCTCAACCTCTAACGCACTCGAGCCATATGGTTTGCCATTAATCAACACCGTGTCGCCATAGACATTGGATCGAACCGTCAGCGAGCCTGTCGATTTTACCTGCTCAGGCTGAGGCTTGTTTATTTCTGGCTTAGATGGCTCGCTGCTTGCTCGATCAACCACTGACGGCGTCTGGCCTTCGGGAAGCTGGTCTACGAAGATCGGAGACTCGGATTCAGTATGCTTTTGCTCAGGCTGAGGGTTCAATGTTTCTTGCTGCGAAGGGTTGTCACTCACTGTGAGATCAGGTGTTGAGGCGCTGTCAGAGTGAGTGGCGTCAGCCGCTGTATCGGTAACCAGACTCTGCTCGGTATTCTGAGCGGCATTTTCTTGCAGCTGGACAAAACCGGCGCTTGCAAGCAAGAGAAGCATTAGAAAGTTAATGAAAGCTAAAGGTCTTATGTCGACCATGAATTGTTCCTGTTATAGCGAATACACACTCGATTATTACGAGACTACGTTTGTGTTCGGCTTAGTCGATAAGGGCGGGGCTAAAAACTTTCACTCCGCCAAGCTCGACCTGTAAATTGTTGAGGCCGAGTATTATTAAGTGATTACAAAGATTCTAGACCTAAAGTATTGATTTTTCTTACTAAGACCGAAGTTTTGCTTGTTTGTTCACAAAACCATGCGTTTTGAGCGAATCAGGCTCATGGCTACTTGAACTTAGCGAGTTCGTCACTATAACCAAAGCATCTTAGCGAGTATTAACTTGAAACTGTTGAGCACGAAGCTCAAAGTGACTGTTTTAAAGTTGATAAGACATGCTCCGCTGTCGGCACCTCAAGGTGTTGTGCGGCTTTCCACAAGGTATATTTTTGACATGAGTCACCCCCAGTTTGAACTAGTTAAATCCCAACGTATTGAGTCTCTAGCTGTTGATGCGCAGGAGTTTGTGCACCGTCAAACGGGCGCTCGACATTTGCATTTCGCTTCGAAGAATGATGAAAACGTCTTCCTAGTGGGCTTGAAGACTGTTCCAACGGACAATACAGGCGTGGCGCATATCTTAGAACATACAGCGTTATGCGGAAGCGAAAAGTATCCGGTTCGCGATCCGTTCTTTATGATGATTCGGCGCTCACTGAATACCTTTATGAACGCGTTTACTAGCAGTGATTGGACAGCTTATCCCTTTGCGAGTAAGAACAAGAAAGACTTCAATAACTTGCTTGAGGTGTACCTCGATGCGGTGTTCTTCTCTCGACTTGATGAGATGGACTTTCTACAAGAGGGTCACCGGGTAGAGTTTCAAGAGCCCGACAATGCTGATTCTGATCTGGTTTATAAAGGTGTCGTTTACAACGAAATGAAGGGGGCAATGAGTTCGCCCACAAGCCAGTTGTGGCAAATGCTAACACGCCATGTGTTTCCGACATCAACCTACCACTACAACAGTGGCGGCGATCCGGAGCATATTACGGATCTGAGTTATGAGCAGCTCAAGGCTTTCTACAAGAAGCATTATCACCCAAGCAACGCGGTTTTCATGACCTTCGGGGATATTCCTGCTGAGGAGCATCAGGCCAAGTTTCACGATAACGTATTAAGTCGCTTTGAACGATCTGATGACCTGCCTGTGGTGAGTGATGAAAAGCGTTACTGCGCGCCGATCACGGTGATTGAGAACTATCCGCTTGAGGAAAGTGAATCTACAGAACACAAGACGCATATTGTGATGTCTTGGTTGTTGGGTCGCAGCTTTGACCTGGAGAGTAACCTTGAGGCGCATCTGTTATCCAATGTTCTGTTTGAAAACTCCGCGGCGCCTTTACAAAAAGCGTTAGAGCAAACGGATCTTGGGCATGCACCATCGCCAATGTGCGGCCTGGAAGATTCCAACAAAGAAATGCTCTTCGCGTGTGGCATCGAGGGTAGTGACCCCGATAAAGTCGCTGAACTTGAGCGCTTGGTGCTATCTGTTTTGGATGACGTTGCGCTGAACGGTGTCGCGCAGGAGCGACTAGAGGCGGTTTTGCATCAGTTGGAGTTGAGTCAGCGCGAGATTTCCGGTGATTCATATCCTTATGGGCTACAGCTTATTTTGGCCGGGCTATCGCCCATGCTGCATGGCGGCGATCCGGTGGCTTTGCTTGATCTTGATCCCGTGCTCGATCGTCTAAGAGAGCAGATTAAAGACCCTCAATACATTCAGAAGCGTGTTCAGAAATTACTTCTCGACAACGCGCATCGCGTAACCTTGATCCTAAAGCCCGATCAGGGTTACGAAAAGGTTCGTCATGATTTAATGCTTCATGAGTTGGCGGACAAAAAAGCGGCCTTAAGTGAGGAAGGTGTTAAAGAAGTCATTGCCAAAGCCGCAGAGCTAAAAAAGCGGCAGGAGAGCAAAGACGATGAGTCGATTCTTCCCAAGGTTGGTATTGAGGATGTTCCCGTTGAACTTTACTCGCCAACGAGCAAGACACTGTCAGGTTCTGATGAGCAGATAAAGATTACCGGTTACGAGCAGGGAACGAATGGTCTCGTGTATACGCAAGTCATTTTTGAATTGCCAGAGCTCAGCGCTGAGGAACAAGCCTTATTGCCGATTTATACTGCGGTTACGACGGAGCTTGGTGTGGGTGATGCGAGTTATCTCGAACTGCAAAATCAGCAGTCGGCATCAACGGGAGGTGTGCACGCTTTTACTTCGGTAAAAGGAGATATCGACGACGTACAAAATGTCAGTGGGGTGCTGGTGTATTCAGGTAAGGCATTACGTAGGAATGCAAGCGAGCTCATGTCATTGATTCATGATTTTATTCGCGACGTGCGTTACGACGAAGTAGAGCGCATTCGTGAAGTTGTCGCGCAGATGCGTGCACGTCGAGAGCAATCTGTTGTTAACGGTGGTCATAGTCTCGCAATGGGCGCGGCTTCAAGCAAGCTTAGTCCATCTGCAAACCTAAGTTACCGTTTGGGTGGTTTGGCCGGCATTAAGGCCTTGAAGACACTAGATGATGGCTTAAAAGATGAGCAGGCTCTAAGAGATTTGTCTAGCCAGCTAAGTCGTATACATAAGAAAGTCACGCAGATGCCGCGCCAGTATTTGGTGGTCGGTGAGGCCGACGCGCTGGAAGAATTGAAAAGCCTGATCGGCGAAGAATCATTGAGCGAGCCAGAGAATGTATCTGAGTTTTCGCTTCCTCCCTTACGAGAACAGGCGAGGGAAGCATGGATCACCAACACTCAAGTCAACTTTTGCGCCAAGGCTTTTCCTAGCGTAGCAGTTGAGCACTCTGATGCACCTGCTCTAACGGTCTTGGGTGGCTTTCTACGCAATGGGTATCTTCACCGTGCGATCCGTGAGCAAGGCGGAGCTTACGGTGGAGGCGCGAGTCAAGATAGTGCAAGCGCATCCTTCCGATTCTTCTCATATCGTGACCCGCGTTTGACCGAAACCCTAGATGACTTTGATGCTTCCGTCGCATGGTTGCTTGAAACTGAGCATGACCATGAGCAACTAGAGCAGGCCATTCTTGGTGTCATTTCTCAGATCGATAAGCCGCGTTCACCTGCTGGTGAAGCGAAGGGGGATTTTCATAGTTTGTTGTTTGGTCGCACGAAAGAGCAGCGAGCACGTTTTAGGGAGCATGTTCTCTCTGTCACCATGGATGACTTGAAGCGTGTAGCGCAAGAGTATTTGAAATCTGAGGTGGCGAGTGTAGCCGTTGTCTCAAATGCGGCGAACGAATCTGTCTTGAAAGAGCTCGGCTTAGAAATCCACGAGCTTTGATTATCCGCTAGATAATCAAACAGCTAGCCAAATGTCGGCTAGCTGTTTGATTTTGCTTACTTCATCGTAATTACGAGATCTTAGATGTTTTTGGGCTAGGTGATTGGAATCATCGTCCATATCCCGGCCATGAGTAGGCTGAGTCCTGCAAATT
>NZ_LWFU01000252.1:0-690 GCF_001635135.1 Oleiphilus sp. HI0080 | reverse complement strand
GGTTTGGATATTTCGCGAGCCGCGTTCTTAACGGGTTCATCTCCGTTTCCGTATATTCCAGCGTTTAATGCATCACTATTTCTTTCTCAGAATGAAGCAGACGTAAAAAGTGCAATTAACGTGAATTATCCAGCCGGCATCGTGATGCCTTCAAAAGTGAATGATGATGAAACGGATGTTGAGCTAAGAGTGGCCTTCGACTTTGACGGCGTGATCGCTGATGACGAAGCGGAAACGGTATATAAGCAAGGCGATCTTAACGACTTCGAACAACACGAAACCAGTAAACAAACGACACCTCATAATCCAGGCCCGCTAGCGGACTTGTTTAGAAAATTAGCAGGCATCCAGCGCCTCGAAACAGAAGCACAAAAGAGAGATGCAAGCTACAAGCGGGTGCTGCGAACAGCCATTGTAACCGCACGAAATGCACCGTCTCATGAACGTGTAATCACCACGCTTGAAAGCTGGGGTGTTTGGGCTGATGAAACCTTCTTTCTCGGAGGTATGGAAAAGAACCGAATACTCGGTGTACTAAAGCCCCATATGTTTTTCGACGACCAGCGCACGCACCTTCTTCCGACAGGCGATAATGTACCGATGGTACATATACCATTTGGTGTTGCGAATAGCGCGAATAAATCTGAGTAAAAGACTGGCTAACAGGGAGATATGAGTTTATGGAAATAG
>NZ_LWFU01000251.1:0-382 GCF_001635135.1 Oleiphilus sp. HI0080 | reverse complement strand
CTGACCAATCAAATCATCGACCGGCTGCACCATAAGATGGACATCAATAGGGGCTGTAATACCGTATTTTCTGAGTGCCTGACAAACCATTGGCCCAATCGTGAGATTTGGTACATAGTGATTGTCCATAACGTCAAAGTGGACAATATCCGCGCCAGCACTTAAAACGTTTTCAACTTCTTCTCCAAGTCGAGCGAAATCGGCCGATAAGATGGATGGTGCAATCTTAAAATCAGGCATAGTTACCTCTTACAGAATTTTTTGGGTGTTCGCGCGCAATGTATGCAATCGCTAGACAAATAACAAGCAGCCTTTTATCGACCATCATTGTGCTCTGCCTAATTACGTTGAGCTCGGCGCTAACCATCGCAGAAGAAGTGGC
>NZ_LWFU01000250.1:0-528 GCF_001635135.1 Oleiphilus sp. HI0080 | reverse complement strand
CTCTATTCACTCATGACTTCCTAAGGAAAAAATATTACATTGAACGTGGAGATGCTATGAAGCTCGTTATTATCAGCGGTAGGTCTGGCTCAGGCAAAAGCACCGCACTCCACGTGCTTGAAGACCTTGGTTTTTATTGCATCGACAATTTGCCAGTAGGTCTCCTTTTAGAGCTTGGCAACCAGTCATCATTAAGCAAAGATGAGCGCCTTTCAAAAGTAGCCGTCAGTATTGATGCACGCAATCAACAAAGCGGGATAGAAAATTTCCCTGTTTTCTATCAAGCCTGCCAAAACCAAAACATCGACATGGATATAATCTATCTTGATGCCGACGCTGAGACACTGCTCAAGCGCTTTCACGCTACTAGAAGAAAACACCCTCTGAGCACCCCAAGCACCTCATTAAAAGAAGCCATTAAAAGCGAAGGATTATTACTGGAGCCAATAGCCCGAAAAGCAGATCTCACGGTGAATACCAGTGAAATGTCGCTTTATGAGCTTCGCGATCACATCAAACTGCGCGTTG
>NZ_LWFU01000249.1:0-507 GCF_001635135.1 Oleiphilus sp. HI0080 | reverse complement strand
ATGCGCTTGATTGCGAGGACGTTATCAACACCCCAAGGGCATTGTTGAATCAGTGTCATCAACAAGCCAACCACAACCAATGAGATAACGTAAATCGCAAACACGCGCTTGAAGTATTCAAGTACGAAGCCTTTTAAGTAGAAACGGTAAAAATGCACATACACAAACAGCGCAATAAAACTAAGTGAAACGAGCGAGAGTATGGCCACATTTAAATTTGGAAGGGTGCTTCCGAGCTGCCACGTTTCTTCCGTAAACGCCATGGGAATCGCCAACAGCGTTGCGCCGACAACGATCTGAATAATGTCCCGAAGAGTGAGCTCTACCATTAACGGTTTTACAATCCGTTGAATCACCTTGCCAGAACTATCGAAAATCGGAATGACCGTATGCAAGTAGCCCGATCGCCCTNAGCGTTTTATTTCTACTTTTTGTTTTGAATCTTGCGGATCTTCATACATGAAGAGGCGTCCTCTTTAGTCGCCAATATTGATATTGAGAGAGCTT
>NZ_LWFU01000248.1:0-431 GCF_001635135.1 Oleiphilus sp. HI0080 | reverse complement strand
GGATGGTTGTGGACCCGTCGATTAGATAGCTCCCATCTTCTTGTTTAGTAATGTCTGAGCCGCTTGAGGTTGAGTAATCGGTTGTGAATTCGCCAACAATTTCTTCGAGGATGTCTTCCATCGTTGCTAAGCCTAGAACGTCACCATACTCATCTACCACAATCCCAATACGCCGCTTTTCTTTTTGGAATTGCAGAAGTTGCTGGTTTAGGGGGGTGCTCTCGGGAATAAAATACGGCTCTCTGCAAACCTGCAAAAGGAGTGCCTTATTTGCTTCTTGAGCGGATATTACTCTTGTCATGTTTCTAAGGTGTAGGACACCGATGATGTTGTTTATATTGCCTTTATAAACAGGGACCCGTGTGTGTTGAGAGTCTTTTACTTGGTCTATGAGGTCATCCATGCTGTCGTCGATATTTAGCCCAATAATT
>NZ_LWFU01000247.1:0-718 GCF_001635135.1 Oleiphilus sp. HI0080 | reverse complement strand
TTGGTCCAAAGAAGTGATTCCTTATCGCAGGCAGCCCACTGTTTGTAGTCTTCCGGGATTTTTAGATCCCATGGTTTGAATGCATTTTCAACGCCGGTGAGGCTAAAATCTAGCGTCGGGAAGTGACGGCGAATAACATCAATCATTGTGTTGCTTTCAACCCAGTCGATTCCGTCCTGCGTATATACTTCCGGCGTATAGCTTTCTGTAAAAAAACGGTCCGTCATGAGACGACGAGATGCATTGAGGATGAAGACTTGGAAAGCTGTCTCACCAAAAGCAAAGCCATCTGGACGAATAGTTTCTGCAAGCTGACCAACGAGTGCGTCTATCTGCTCAATATCGTTGTTATATATGCGTTTCAACTCGGCAAGGGTCGTAGGCTCAGTAGTTAGATCCTCAAACTTGGTAATTGGATTAAGCCCAATTTGACGACGAAACTCGTTGTAACGTGGTATTCCGCGTTCACGGTCTCGTATTATGTCGATCGTTGCCAAATCAATATCGCCAATTAGCGGCATAGAAAGATTACGCAAAAACTCTGGGTAATTATTGAGTGTCAGCGAACCAGGGTTGGTGATACCGAACGAGTACCATAGTCGATCGCCTCCTTCTGTGACGAGAATGTCTTCTGCATCACCGTCACGAGTGTTTTCTAGAGGAATGCTGTTGGCAACAATATTTGAGCCAATATCATAGACATCGACTGCATCCCTGA
>NZ_LWFU01000246.1:0-362 GCF_001635135.1 Oleiphilus sp. HI0080 | reverse complement strand
GCTTAAGATCAACGCCATCACGAACGTGGGAGTTTGCGCGAGTTGTACTAGAAGGCGAATAAAAGATCGTATCGACCGCTTCGTACAGTGCGTAAAAGTTTTCGTATTTTCCGCCTTTGTGGAAATTCGGTTCAATAGAATCTAAGAAGTTGCGTAAGCCCATATCACCCCTCCTTCTCAATGCGAGTTAGGTTAGCTCGCAAGATTGGCCCATACTCATACTTACCAGGGCATACAAATGTACAGAGCGCCAAATCCTCTTCGTCTAACTCTAGACAACCAAGTAACTGAGCTTGTTCTGTATCCTCAACAATGAGCGAGCGCAATAATTGAGTCGGCAAAATATCCAACGGCATTACTCT
>NZ_LWFU01000245.1:0-660 GCF_001635135.1 Oleiphilus sp. HI0080 | reverse complement strand
TTGTCATATTAACTCCTAAATAATCTTGAATATTGTGTTTCATGCTGTGCACTGAACAAAACCTGTCCAGGTAGTGAGCCCGCGATCTCAGAACGAGTACTTCCAACAACATGTGAAATGACTGGACGCAATGCAAGCAGAATAGCTTGCGCGTCCGTTTGACCTAATGGAATCGCTTTACACGCTACGGCCGTCTGGTTCTCTAACCAACTCCAAAGAAACGCCGTCTCCAACTCTTCTTGCGATAGATCTAAGGCATTCGCCGCCCAAGCATAGCCAACAAGAAAACTAGGCTTTTGCGGCATGTCCATGCCCTCAACCTTTAACTCTTGCGTCATAATCAGCCTTTTCAAGCTCTGACCCAAGTTTACCTCTTCCATGTACAGTTCGGCCGTTTCGCGACTCGCAAATACCACTTGATTAATGGAATCCAGCTGTCGCTGATTAACTTCCCTAATTGCCTGGTTGATCTGCCTAAGCAAAGGGAGATCAAGATACGCTAGCCCTATCGACATGAAGTCCCTGCACCATTTAAGCAAGCTCTCTCTATCGCTTACAGCTTCATTTTCGATCGCTTTCTCTAGACCTTGAGAATAAGCAAAAGAACCGATTGGTAAGGTTGGGCTTGCCAAATAGAGTAGTCCAAGCAGATTCGCCATT
>NZ_LWFU01000244.1:0-8319 GCF_001635135.1 Oleiphilus sp. HI0080 | reverse complement strand
GGTCGATTATCGCAACAGAGGAACCTTTGAATACGTAACCGCCACACAAGGCTTTATGATTGGTTGGATCGCACGTTTTTAAGCGTTTTTCAGCAGCAAGACAAGCCGGCAATGTCCCGGCTTGTCTTCCAATAAAGATCTATCTTTTTAGTCCACGACAGTTTTACGTAGCGAAAACGCGCCCCGCAATTCGCCTTCAGTAAAACCCGTCGCCTGATCTTGAGGATACAAAGAAGCAATTTTTTTGGCCACCGGCGCTGCGATATCAGAACCATGACAAACAAGGCAGACCGCTGCAGTCGGAATCGCTTTCATATAACGAAACTCGCCATTTTCTATCTTGCTCGCCTCAAGCGCTATGGGATTCTCCCCCTCTGCTAGGCGCATCGCAAAATCCTGCATAACGCTGACTTCCCACTCATCAGGCGTATTTTCCGGATTACGCACCTTCAATGCGGTGCGGGCGACGCGCCATCCATTAGTGCTTAGTTGCGCTGCAATTTCCGGAGCGTTGACATGGCACACCTCAATGGCAGCAACCGGCCCGTCCGCCTTCATACTTGACTGAAGAGCGCCCTTCAAAGACATACCCAAAGATCTGGCGTGCTCTCTTGCCTCAGTGACTAAAGAATCCTCTGCCTGAACGCCAGCCACAAGAGCACAGTACATTGAAACGATCGCAGCAAAGATGTGTTTTCTCGTCATAATCCCCACCAAAGTATCCTGAATCCATTAATCCAATCTGTTCCGCAAAAAAGCGACACAAAAACGTTTTTATCACGCACAAATTACATTACTATTTGTGTGGCTATTACACTATAAGAATTTTTCATCCATGCCATCCTTATACGACGCAACACAGAAACCTCGCGCTAAGCATCGCTTTGTCGCGCACTGGTTGCTGTTTATGTTGTTGCAGCAAGCCATGTTCGCAACCGGAACGATGGCTGGGTCGTCGGCTAACGGCAACGGCTGGGTAATGCTTTGTATCGGGTCGTCCGATGTCGCACAACTTGTTTACCTTGGAGACCAAGAACATCCGTCTTCACACTCTCAGACCGAGCAATGCCCGTTCTCCGGCGGCGTTCTCGCCCACGCCTTCACGCCCGATCAGGTTGTTCATTTAGAACTATCCCTTCAAATCGATACGCAATACTTCCTTCGTTTATGCGAAGCGAGTCGGTATTTTAAGCTTCCTCGCGCGCCACCCTTTTCGCTCGTTTAAAAGCACACATTTCTGTTTACCGTTCTTAATGATCATGGCTTTACGCTTTGGTTCTGCAGCCGATGCTTGGTAATGCGCTCGACGTCGTAAGGGTCAAAAGTGCATAAGCCGGCTCGTCATAGACCTCGCGTGGGATTTCTCCAGCCCGTCTTAAGCACGGATAAAACGCATGAATGTGTGCTCACCCGTTTGTTCACAAATCACCCCACGAGGGTTCGAAAAACAAATTAAACGAGAGCACTATGAAACATCTTTACCTTGCAGCGCTTGCTAGCTGCGCCCTTTTATCTGCCTGTTCATCCAGTAACACCAGCGACGTTGGTGCAAACGAAGAGCGAGAAGTTGCGATCGCCTTTGCCGCCGAGGCAAACAATGTCGCTATCGATTGCACAACGCAATTAACGGGAATCGGCAACCCAAGTACTAACGCTACCGTTAAGGAATTTCGGTTCTATGTTCATGACGTTCGTCTTTTAGACGAAGCAGGCAAGTCTTACAACCTACAACTCAAGGACAACGACTGGAACCATCAGAATCTTACCCTGCTTGATTTCATGGACAGAGACACAAGCTGCAGCGGCTCAACGAAAGACACAAATACGGAAGTAAACGGCACGGTTACCGTATCCTCGTCGACACAACTCGTTGGGATCCAATTTACCTTGGGCGTGCCGAGTTCACTCAACCATCTCGATCGAGCAACGGCTCCAAACCCACTTGATCAAGCAAGTCTGCATTGGAACTGGCAAAACGGCTATAAGTTTGCTCGACTCGATATCGCGCCTGCCGGCGGCATCACCCGACCGAGTGATCTCGCGTTTAGTGCCGGTGTCTGGAACTTTCACTTGGGGAGCACGAACTGCGTTGGCGACCCTCAAACAGGCGATCCGACTACATGCTCAAGACCAAATCGCCCTACCTTCACGCTCAACAATTTTGACCCCGCCGGCGACGTTATCACTATGGATTTTGCAGCCTTGGTTGCAGATATCGATCTTAGCCAAGACCTAGGTGGAAAACCTGGCTGTATGTCTGGTGCGACGGATCCAGAATGTTCGAACGTCTTCAAAGCCCTAGGCATGGATGTCTCCATAGGTAACGCAGATTCAACCCTCACGCAAACCGTGTTCCGTGTGAATTAATATGTTGAGTGCTTACCTATTTCGCGGGATTTGCATTGCGCGCCCCGCTCTTTTTACCTCGTTTTTTTTGGGGCTGATCGCGTGCGGCGAAAGCAGCACGACCTATCAAGATAGTGCTTTAGCAACCGATTCCGCCGCGTTCAATTGGAACCTTCCAACGCGCTACCCTCTGCCCGTTGAGCCGCTAAACAACCCTATGACAGAGACCAAATTTCAGCTTGGCCGCCATCTATTTTATGACCCACGACTCTCTGGAAATGAATCCCAATCCTGTTCTTCGTGCCATGAACAAGCTCTTGGCTTTAGCGATGGGAAAACCACGCCTCGCGGATCGACCGGTGAAGAACTAGCACGAAACTCTCAAGGTTTAATGAATGCCGCCTATAACGCGACGCAAACATGGGCAAACAGCAGCTTAACCACACTTGAGCAACAAGCCTTGATTCCTCTATTTAGCGAAGCACCTGTAGAACACGGCATCACCGATAGCAACAAAGAACGCGTTCTTACAAGAATTCGAGATGACGCGCGTTACCAAGCGCTATTTTCAGCAGCCTACCCTGATCTCGGCGATCCAATTGACTTTAATAACATTCGAAATGCTTTAACGACATTCGTGCGGGGCATGGTCTCATTTAACTCGCCCTTCGATCGTTTTGAGCAAGGCGATGCCAGCGCGCTGAGTGATTCTGCTCATAGAGGAAGAAGGTTGTTTTTTAGCGAGGAGCTAGAGTGCTTTCACTGTCATGGAGGCTACCATTTAAGCGACTCAACAATGGATCGCTCGATGAGTTTCATTAATCGTCCGTTTCATAATACAGGCTTATTCAATATCGGCGGTAACGGCGATTACCCTGCCGACAACACTGGTTTGTTTGAGATCACCCAAGACCCCACAGACATGGGGAAATTTCGGGCACCGTCACTTCGCAACATCGCGCTTACCGCCCCCTATATGCACGATGGTAGCGTTGCCTCGCTAGAAGAAGTACTTGAGATTTACGCAGCGGGAGGACGTCTAATCAGCCAAGGGCCTTATGCTGGAGACGGCCGACAAAACCCGTTTAAAGACAGCTTTGTGAATGGCTTTGTAATGAGCGATCAAGATAAGGATGATGTACTCGCCTTTCTCCAAAGCCTCACCGATCAAAGCTTTATTTCCAACCCAAGATTCAGCAACCCATGGAATTGATCATGCGACTTTCTCAATTATTACTTCGTGTTGGACGATATAGCGCAGTGTTAATTCTCGCTGTGCCTGAATCAGCTCTGGCGCACGGAGACTTTCTATATATGCCACAAGCCAAGGTGCAAGCCGGTATTTATCTAAGCGCTCAAGACAAAGGCATCGCCGATGACAATCTATGGCAGATTCCCGGCGTTTTGATGGGCGGCGAAGCAAAAGGGAACGAGGCAGGATTCGCCATTAATGATGCAAACATTCGGCTCACTTGGGCAAATCAAGATGGCGTTTTTGCGCATACAGAAGTCTCGGCACATGGTCATGAGAATGACCTGGAAGCCAAAATAGAGCAGGCTTTTGGCGGGTATCACTGGACCAATACACTCGGCCACATCAAGTTAGAGGGCGGAAAAATGAAAGGAGCATTTAGCCTTCAGAACCCGCTTCACCCGAGTGACCGTAACTTCACGGACGCTTCGTTACCCTATCAGGCATTCTTGGGGGACCACTTTAATGATGCCGGCGCGCGCGCCCAATTTATGACGTGGCATGGCGAAAAGGGGTTGAGCACGTTTGGCACCGAGCTCTGGCGGGGCGACAGCTTTCCCGCAAATAAGCAAGCAGAAGGCCCAGCATGGGATGTCTTCGCACGTTACCAGCATACTGAAGGTCGTGTACAACTCACCGTTGGAGGATGGTATTTTCGATCAGAAGCTAACGAACGCAAAGATGATCGAACCGAGGGAGGCCATTCCCATGGCGCCGCTACCACGACTACGAATACCCGCTTCTCAGGCGATACTCAAATCAGCGGGCTAGAAACACAAGCACTATGGAAGCAGAGCGACACAACGACTTATGTCTTGGAAGGCGAGCTACTGCTCCATAACTCAGACGGTTTACTGCAAGATAATACTCGCCAGTCAAATGCCGAACTGAAGCAGCAAGGCTACAGCCTGTCACTTGGAGCACAGTATCTGAATCACCAGCTTGCGCTGCGCTATAGTGCTCTCAAAATCAACAATATACTTTCAGGAGCGGGATCAACGATATTGGGAAGCGACGCAGGGTTAGATGCGAATACGCATAGACCAGAACGTTTAGATTTATCCTATCAGTATACTTGGCACAACGGCTTAGCCTTCAGAGCCGAGTTTGTGAGCGATTCCAGTACTAAAGAGTCTTTAAACTACGGACGAGTCTCGATGCTTTGGGATGGCACGGTTTGGGAGCTATAAAGAACACAGTGAGAACTAGCGGGTTAGCATCATGCTAACCCGCTAATCGAGCGGCAGAAAAATCGAATTAAGCCCTCTCTGTGAGTTTCACTTTCAAGCTCGTGTAACCTTTCACAAAGTTAGACTGGACATACGTGGGCTCGCCAATGGTTTCAATTTTATCAAAGCGCTTCAGCAGCTCCTCCCATAGAATTTTAAGCTGCATCTCTGCCAAGCGATTACCCATACAACGATGAATGCCAAAACCAAACGATAAATGCTTCCGCGCATTCTTTCGATCAACCATGAACTGATCAGGGCGATCAATCGCGCGCTCGTCGCGGTTTCCCGAAACATACCACATCACGACCTTGTCGCCTTCTTTAATTTTCTGGCCGTTTAGCTCAGTGTCTTGCTTTGCGACACGACGCATATAGGCAAGCGGCGTCTGCCAACGGATTGTTTCTGACACCATGTTTGGCACAAGGCTAGGATTCGCTTTAAGCTTTTCGAACTCATCGGGGAACTGGTTTAACGCCAGCACTCCTCCAGTCATCGAGTTTCGCGTAGTGTCGTTTCCACCGACGATTAGCAAAACCATGTTACCGATAAACTCCATCGGGCGATCGATCATGTCTTTCGTGTCGTCATTCGACAGCAATAGGCTCATGAGATCAAAACCCAGCGTTTCGCCGGCCGCTTTCTTCGCTGCCTTCTCACGCCAAAGCAGGGAAAGCTCTTTTGCCATCTCAGCAGCAGTCTCGAAGCCCTCGGTTGTATTGCTCGAACCGCCCGTTGTTTCTGGCGAGGCGGATGCCACATCCGACCACTCAGCGAGTTTTCGTCGTTTGTCGTAGGGAAAGTCGAATAAGGTTGCAAGCATGCGGCTGGTCAATTCAATTGAGACACGATCAACCCAGTCAAACTCTTGACCGACAGGAAGGTGATCAAGCACATCACACGTTCTCTCTCGGATCAGCTGCTCCATTTCCTGTAAGTTCTTTGGTGCAACAACACCCTGTACCGCCTGCCGCTGCACATCATGCTTGGGCGGATCCATTGCGATGAAGGTTTGAATCTCGAGTCCCTCAGGCTGGGGGCCTATCGAAATAATCGGCTCAGCAGAGAACAGCTCGTGATGTTTATCAACATACATGATGTCCTCAAACCTAGTCACAGACCAGAAAGGGCCAAATGGGCTTTGCTTTTGATAGTGCACGGGGCACTCATCACGGAGACGTTTGAAGTATTCCTGCCAGCGGTTCTGTTTGAAAAGAAAAGGGTTGCTAACGTCAATATTTTCTATCGCCAAAGCGTCAACACTGGGCAAAGGCTTCTCTTCAAAAACAGGAATAGAACGCGCTAAACCAAGCGTCGCTTTAAGACGCTGAAATGCTTGCGCTCCTTTGATTTGAAGCGGAATGGGAATCACCGCTGCGCTCTTCTCTATTACCGGATCGAGTAACTTCATTTGATGCCCTCTAGCGTAAGTCTATTCTTATTGTCACGTTCAACCACACAGCATTCTCTTTCGCAGAAATGCGGCTGGTTACATTTGAAACTCCGGCAGCCGTACTACTAGCCCGTCCATTGCAGCGGTAACCTGAAGCTGACACGACAAACGCGATGTCGCTGCGCGTTCAGGCGTTAGGTCAAGCATTTGGTTTTCCTCTACGGCGGGCCCACCCACCTTCTCGGACCATGCATCGTCGACAATGATGTGGCAGGTGCCGCAGGCGCATGCGCCGCCGCAATCTGCATCGATGCCGGGGATGTCGTTATTGGTCGCTAATTCCATCAACGAAACCCCTTCCTCGATAGCAAGGGTATGTTCGGTTCCATCATGCTCGATAATCGTAATGCTGCTCATCTTTACCTCTTTCAGTTTTTACCCGACAACGTGCAAAAGCTTAATGCTCAACATTCGGCAGATTGAGGTCATTTAAAGACATCAGGAAGTCATATCAAGACATAAGGAGGTCATTTATTGACATCAAAAGGTCATTAAAAGACACTTAGTCATTAAGTTCTTGTGAAAGACTGAATACGAATGGAGCTAAAAAGCATCATGGAGCACGATATTTCGCCCGAAGCTGCGTCAATCCCTTCAAACTATTCGCGCCTTATTGCGCGCGCTCTAGGCCTGCTAACCCAAGATCTACCTACATTACTAACGAACACCCAAATTACGGTTGAGGAGTTTCTCGAAGAGAGCACGTTACTCACCGCAGACCAGCAAATTCGGCTCTTAGAAAATGCATTGCGCATCTCACAGAACCCAGCTTTTGGCTTAACCGTTGGGAAAATGCTCACCCCAGGCGCGCATGGCGCAATGGGCTTTTTAGTCAATAGTAGCCCTAACCTGCTCACCGCCATGCAGGCGTTTCAGACCTTTTCTCCGACAAGAATGAGCTTTGTTCGTCTCGAGTTAATTGCAGGTAAAGACTGGCTTGAATGTCACTACCATCTTGACCTAGATGTAAGCGAAGAAGTGCAACGATGTCTCGCCGAGGCTTCGGCTATAACCTTTTTTGATTGTGCTCAACATATTATTGGCAAACCTCTTGAGACAGCCATTACGCAATTCAAACACCGCGAACCGCCCTACCATCAGCGGTATGCGGAATGCATTCCTGGGCAGATCGCATTTGGGCACTCGCACACCGTGGTTAAAATTCCAATTGAAGTTTGTCGGATAGGAAATATCTCCGCAAACCAACAAAACTACCTGCTCGCATTTAAGCAATGTGAAGCGATGCTCTCGCAATTACATGCAGGCGAAAACAGCGTCGAGCTCAAACTAAAAAAGCTGATGCTCTCTCACCCGCCAGGGACACTCAGTGAAGAAGCGGCAGCGGCTTCCATGTTTATTAGCAAGCGTACGCTTGCACGGAGACTGAAAGTCGAAGGGGCCAGTTTTAGGAAAGTGAGAGATCATATACTGTCGCAACAGGCAACGAGCTATCTGCGCGATAGTAAGATGTCCGTTGAAGCGATTGCCGCAATACTTAACTATCATGACAGCTCCAACTTTCGTCGCGCTTTCAAGCGCTGGATGGGCATAACACCCGAGACGTATCGCAATCACCTTTAGAGGCTTTGTCATACCCGCTTGCCCATTGGTCTTTCTAGTGAAAAGACATAGGCCTCGGAATAACTTTTATTTCCATCGTTCTCTACTATCCTTTTGCTTCCCAACTTTGAATCTGCGTCGCGTTTTCAGATAAGCGAAACAAAAGAGGCAGTATGAAGATTAAAACCAAACAAGTTTCAGGAACGCTTCTTCTTCTCATTTCGAGCCTACTATTCGTTGGGCTCACTGCTATTTACTTGGCAAGTTCAAAATCCACACAAACGATCGCCACGATTACAGAAAGCAAGCTCACCTCGATACTGGCGCTCAAAAAGTCCCACATAGAAGATTATCTGAGCGGGGTAACCAAGCAATTTGCGCTCATGTCTGCCGATCAAAACACCGGCGCTGCAAGCTTTCATTTTGACTCTACTTTTGATTCGTTCGAGCAATCTAGTGGTATCTCACAGAGCCAAAAA
>NZ_LWFU01000243.1:0-473 GCF_001635135.1 Oleiphilus sp. HI0080 | reverse complement strand
GTGTCTGTGTCTACCTCGCTGTTAGGAAGAAGGTCATAAAACTGGAAGCGTGCTTCGGGTTTATGACGGCTTTTTCTTTTGATTCAGCCTCAGCTTTAGGCTTCGTGCTGTTAGGAGCGGGCTTGCTGATAGCTTGATTGGTCGCGCCATCATCTACCTGAGCTAGTTTATAGAGTGCGAACCCAAAGCCACCAAGAAGGGCTGCGATTAAAAAAAGATGTAAGCCCTTGCCTGATCCAGCGTTATCGACAGTTTTTGTTGCAGACGTTTTTTTCGCGGCAGAACCTGTCTTTGCGGAAGGTTTCTTTTTGCGCTTTGCAGCAGGCTTTTTAGTCGTGCTGGGTTTTGCGTAATCTCGAGTCATGATTACATGCTTTCTGGCGCGCTAACACCGAGTAGATTCAAACCATTCTTGATAACTTGCTGGACTGCGATGCAGAGAGTGACTCGCGCATCGCGCACGTTTTGATCAT
>NZ_LWFU01000242.1:0-272 GCF_001635135.1 Oleiphilus sp. HI0080 | reverse complement strand
TCAGCGTCGACTGGACGAACTACATGAACAATTTGGTGACCAGATTGCCATCAACCACTATTACATTGATCTTTTTGGTGACGTCGCTAAGAGAATAGAGCTGCAATGGACGGAGCGAGGCAGTTATGAAGGATTTGCTCAACACGTAATGCATGCAGTGCAACCATACGACAATGCGACAGTTAACGACCGTCTCTGGACAGAAGTTCGACCAAGCACTTCTGCTAATGCACATATGTTTATCAAAGCGATTTCACTCAGCTATGGACAAG
>NZ_LWFU01000241.1:0-566 GCF_001635135.1 Oleiphilus sp. HI0080 | reverse complement strand
GCTGGCTGGTCGTGAAAAGCTAGATAATTTAATTTTTGTCGTGAACTGCAATCTTCAGCGCCTTGATGGCCCAGGTCGTGGGAATGGCAAAATAATACAAGAGCTCGAAGGCGTATTTCGGGGCGCAGGATGGAACGTTTTGAAGGTTGTCTGGGGTCGAAAATGGGACCCGTTGTTTGAGCAGGATAGCGACGGCGCGATGCAGCAAGCGATGAATGAGCTTGTGGATGGTGAAATGCAGAGCTTTAAGTCCAACGGAGGAGCATATACGCGCAAGCACTTTTTCGGACGTTATCCTGAGCTGGCTAAAATTGGTGAGTCTTATACAGATGAAGACATTGAGCAGTTAAACCGCGGTGGCCATGATCCGTATAAGGTTTATGCTGCATACCACAAAGCGGTTCATCACAAGGGCCAGCCAACAGTTATCTTGGCGCATACTGTGAAAGGTTATGGTTTTGGGAAGGTCGGAGAAGCGACGAACACCACACATTCGCTTAAAAAACTGGACGAGGAATCGTTAAGGTCTTTCAGGGATCGTTTTGGTGTTCCAATCGGCGACGATA
>NZ_LWFU01000240.1:0-664 GCF_001635135.1 Oleiphilus sp. HI0080 | reverse complement strand
TCGAAGCTGCGAGGGTCATCGCAGACCTTGAACCGCCACCAGCCATTATTTTTTGCACTGCATATGATGAATATGCCCTCAAAGCGTTTCAGGCAAACGCCGTCGGTTATTTGCTCAAACCAGTGAGAAACGAAGAACTCGCTCACGCCTTGAAGCAGGCGAAAAAGCTTAGCCTGGCCCATCTAAAAAGCCTAGATGANTTACATCAAGAAGAGCAGAACGAAGAGTCTTTCATCGCGAACACCTGGAATGGCCAAGAACGACTTCCCCTGCAAGACATCCTTTTATTTAGAGCGGATCACAAATATCTTAGCGTTATACATAAAAACGGAGAAACACTAAGCAATCAAACGCTTAAAGAACTAGAACAGCAGTATGAAGATGTTTTCATCCGCACGCATCGCAGCACACTCGTTAACATACGACACATTAAGAAAATGTTGAAAAGCCCTGAAAGCGGCTACTATCTGGTTCTCAGCGAAGGACAGAAAATTGAAGTTAGTCGACGCCATGTGTGTATCGTACGCGATGCACTAGAGAATAAATAACGCCCTTAGAAGTCTATTCTCGAGTACTTCCGCGCAAATTTAACGCGGACTTAGTAAAGAACTAGACCCCGTTCTCACTCTGCAACCACTTGGAAAAGTAGTTCACAAAACAACCG
>NZ_LWFU01000239.1:0-322 GCF_001635135.1 Oleiphilus sp. HI0080 | reverse complement strand
AGCCAAAGTTAGAGAATGCATGGATAAGATTAATGCCGCCGAATGCAGGGATGACCGCTGCATATGCTCACATTACGAGTGATGCGAAAGATCGACTGATGTCAGTTAAAACTGAGATCGCGACCAAGGCTGAAATCCATGAGACCACGATGGAAAACGGTATGATGAGCATGCGCCCTATTGAGAGCATCGCATTTTCGGCAGGTGAAACGGTTGAACTTAAGCCGCAAGGTAAGCACATCATGTTGATTGGTCTAACTCGCGCATTGCAAGAGGGTGAAGAGGTGCCAGTGCTACTTGAGTTTGCCGAGAGCGGCGTCCA
>NZ_LWFU01000238.1:0-275 GCF_001635135.1 Oleiphilus sp. HI0080 | reverse complement strand
GGACGGTGAAGTCATGACCATAGAGGGCGACATCCCGGCCATTTATTTTGACGATAGCAGTAACTAAAGAGGCGCCATCAAGGTTTGGCCCCCAGTTCTGGAAAAGTATTGTTGGCGTTTCGCCGGCATCGGTGAGTACGTCAATACGCTCCCAAATGGTCATGCGGTTTTTTGCATGTTGACGACTGATTGCTTTAACGCCTGCTGCTTTTCTGGGTCGCTTGATGAGCGCCCAGCCTTTCTTCAGGCTGTCCTCGTAAGGGCCGGGTTGATAG
>NZ_LWFU01000237.1:0-369 GCF_001635135.1 Oleiphilus sp. HI0080 | reverse complement strand
TGCTGATGACGCTCATTCAATACAGGAAAATAACCGCGTTCGCGCCACTCTTGAGTATTTTTCTCGTCAACACCAAGACGAGAAGGCTCTATGGCCAATAAGCGCGTACCATCATAAACGAGTTCGCTACTGGCTCCACGATCCACACCGTCATAAGACGTGAGCTTGAGCTGACAAGGGCCATCGTAACAAGCATGGCAACTCACACAGCGCTTATCAAAAATGGGCTGAATATCACGATGATATTCTGGGATGCCTTGGGTCGTCTGGCTGACACTGCGGTCACGCACTTCTTCCTTGCCCCAAAGCTCATTCAGCTTTTGCTCGGCTACGACAGCGCAACCCACAGCAACGAAAGCGATCATTAAG
>NZ_LWFU01000236.1:0-288 GCF_001635135.1 Oleiphilus sp. HI0080 | reverse complement strand
TCACTGTCTCACCCACCACGTTAAATGCGCGCCTTCTTGCAAAACCATTGTTACGGATTCGAAAAAATACGATAAGAAAGCTGGTTATGTGTGGACCTTCCACTATCTTCTATCGTTCTCGAATGACGAGACTTATTGCTCCGCTAGGACGCTTTCTCTGGTGCTAGTGCGCCCAGCTCTCGTCGCTCTAATGCTGCGCGAATATCCTCGACACTACTCGGGTCGTCGATCGTAGAAGGAATCGTATACTGCTCGCCATCAGCAACCTGGCGCATGAGCTTACGCAAG
>NZ_LWFU01000235.1:0-383 GCF_001635135.1 Oleiphilus sp. HI0080 | reverse complement strand
TACCAATATAAACGGCTATCGGCGTATGTAGGATCGCCAAGGGTTCATCAATGATTCCGACCCCCATTAAAGCATTGTTGAGCAATCCATTGGTCTTAAGAATACCAATCCAAGCATAGATACGAATCAAAAATGACGTCCATGACGGCATGATCACGAGCATCAGTGCTAGATTTCTCGAATGTGGCGGCAGTTTAGCGATCGCATAGGCAATCGGGTAGCCAATTAAAAGACAGAGCAATGTCGAAACAAAAGCGATCTTAACCGAGCTGATATAGCCGCTTAGGTAAAGATCGTACTCATATAAGTCTATGTAATTAAATAGATTCAGGCTGATCGTATACACATCGTCAACAAAGCTCGTTAACGGCGTATAAGGAGGC
>NZ_LWFU01000234.1:0-7954 GCF_001635135.1 Oleiphilus sp. HI0080 | reverse complement strand
CGGTTATCAAGTGTCGCTTGCGTTCGCGAAAGACCGCTTACAGAGTCGCTCGCTTGCAGGTCCTAAGAACCCAGACGGCCCAGCCGACTCTATTCTTGTGCATCCTGATGTGCGACGTATGATCTTGAAGCAAAAGGTCTTGATCGAGGGTGGCCGAGCGATGGCGTATTGGTCGGCTTATCAGCAAGACCTAGCGCATGCCGCCGCTGATGAGGCGGAGCGAGAGAAAGCAGATGATTTGTTCCAGATCATGACGCCGATTGTGAAGTCTTTCTTGACCGATGAAGGCTACTTCAGCTGTGATTCTGCCTTGCAGTCGATGGGCGGCAACGGCTTCACGCAAGACTGGCCGGTAGAGCAATTGTTGCGAGATGGTCGAATCGCACGAATCTACGAAGGCACGAATGGTATTCAGGCACTCGATTTGATCGGGCGTAAGCTGACGATGCGCGGTGGACGCTTACCTCGCACTTACTTGGCCGCAATGAATGAGTTGCTCCAAGGGGCTTCAGCTGAACACAAAAAGCTGGCCGAGCAATTTATTGCCAAATTAACCAAAACGCTGATGGGGCTTGCCAAGACGTTGATGGCAGATCTGGAAGAAGCGGGTGCTGCAGCTACACCTCTGTTGCGTATGTTTGCACTCACCTCGCTTGCGGTGTTCTGGGCTCGCATGGCTGAGCAAGCAGATGATGAAGGTACGAAAGGTCGTTACAGTGCAGATTATCTGTCGGGTAAAAAGAAGGCTGCGGATCACTTCTTCCGTTTGTATCTTCCAGAGATGGATGCCTTGGCTGCGGATATTGAAGCGGGCAAAGCAACCTTGATGGACTTTGCCGAGGCCGAGTTCTAAGTTTCTCAGCCCAAAAGTGTAAAAAAGCCCCAGCTTACGTTGGGGCTTTTTGTTTGTGGGCATGCCCCGGTCATGGTGTATAGAGAAAATTGATCACAACAAGGCATACGGCAAGGTCTATCCGAGCTTATACGACGACAGCTCGTCCTTGGCGATTGCTTAGAAACTCGGCTTCATAGTTCCAGCATGTCTTTAATGCCTTCTCATCAATGACCTGAGTCGGAAAGCCAGTGCTGTGGATCTGTCCATGGTGGATGATCATCGTGTTATCGCAATACTTTAGCGCGTGATTAAGATCATGAAGCACGGCCAATATCAGCATCTCTTGTTCAATACAGAGGCTCTTAATGAGCTGTAAAAGTTGATGCTGGTGACCCAAATCTTGCGCAGAAAGTGCTTCATCAAGTAACAGTAGTGGAGTGCGTTCCGCATGACTAATCTGTACCAGTACTCTGGCGAGATTTACCCTTTGCTGCTCGCCGCCAGATAACAGGGGGTATTCTGCGTCAGCGAGATGTTCGCAGTCGCAGCGCTGCATGCAAGCTCGAACCAATTTTTTCGATTCATGATGGTTGAGTGAAAGGGGGGTTAGGCCCAGAGAAACCACTTCTTGCGCTTTAAACGAGAAGGTTAGGCTCGACGACTGAGGGAGTACGCCAATATGACGAGCGCGCTCAACCGAATCCCATTCTTGCAGCTCGATATCGTGGAAGCGTATTTCTCCCTTGTACGCGTGATCGCCGGAGATCGCCTTGAGAAACGAGGATTTACCTGCGCCATTCGCGCCGACTATTCCCCAAAAAGAAGCCTTATCAAACCCCTGTTTCTCTAGCGTGAACAGTGGCTTGTCGATTGTTCCTACAGACAAACGCTCAATTGATAGCATGCTCATATTTTCTCACCCATGTCGTTTTGCTTTGGAATGGTTTGATCTGTTACGTTTGGTCTGTTGCGTTTGAGCGCCCATTCTGCCCATGCTATAGCGCCCACCGCTTGCGTTCGCGTAGCAGTAAAGAGACAAAAAACGGGGCACCAATTAACGCAGTGATCAGACCAATTGGCAGCTCCGATGGTGCGATGAGTGTGCGTGCAAGTAAGTCCGAGAGAATAAGTAATAATCCACCCATTACGGCACTAATGGGTAAAAGAAAGCGATGGTTTGGCCCGCATAACATGCGAACAACATGTGGCACGACCAAACCTATGAAGCCAATAATCCCCGTATAGGCGACGCAAATACCCACACCTATGGCAACCAATACGATGGTGTTTCGTTTAAATCGCTCGACATCAATTCCCATGTGCCGGGCTTCCGACTCGCCAAGGAGCAGCGCATTGAGTGCATTGATGTGCTTTTGGAATAGAATGATGAGTGCGAGACAACACACAAAGACGAGCGGTAACTGCTCTGTTTTTGCCTTTGATAATGATCCCATCTGCCAAACGCTCAGTTCTCGCAGGCTGTTATCATCTGCAAAATAGGTTAATAGTCCGATGGCCGCGCCCGAGAACGCGCTCACAGCAACGCCAGCAAGCAATAAAATAACGACGGATGTTCCCCGGGCTGAGCGGGCCAGTGTATACACTAAGAGTGTCGCGCTGAGTCCGGCGGCAAACGCACAGACCGGCACGCTCCAGGCTTTCCAGTTCGCCGGCAGTAATACGATTGCAATGATAGCGCCTACCGCTGCACCAGAAGACACTCCGATAATGCCGGGATCTGCGAGGGGGTTTCGAAATAGCCCCTGTAACACCGCGCCGCATTGCGCCAAGATGCATCCGACCATCAGTGCGAGGGCGATTCTCGGTATGCGCAGTTCAAATAGCACCAATGTCGAAAGACTAGTTTCACTGTTCACATTTGCAGCTTGGCCGGCCGTTGCGCTCGTAATTGATTGCATGATCGATTCTATCGCGTCGCCTAGACTAATCTGAACGGCGCCCGTTAGCCCAGACAGCACTGAGGCCGCAAGGGTACTAAGCAGTAAAGTGATCATCAGAAGTTGAAAAGGAATCCGCATGGCTCTAATGGGCTTCTGCTATCACGTTAGACAGGAGGGCTTTAACCCGAAGGGCTTCGTCTATGGCGGCTACACTTATTCCTGCGACGAGGCTGCTTGCATCGATGTTGATTGCCGGAATGCCATACACCGAGCCAACCTTGCGCTGAAGGCTCTGATCGTGCTGAAGGCTCTGATTGCGCTGATGGCTCTGATTGCGCTGATGGCTCTGATTGCGCTGATTGCGCTGATCGCGCTGATCGCTCGATATGTTGCGGCTCGCTGTGATAATTAGATCAGGTTGCATGGCGAGTAAGGTTTCTGCCGACGTTTCTCGGTAAGCGTTAAATTGCGCTAGATTGGTCATGCCAAGCAGCTTGATGAAAGCATCGCCGCTGGTACCCATGCCGGCCATACTGCCATTTGCGCCACCCATATCTAATAGGAATACAGCGGTTGAGTGCTTTACCGTCATCGCGCTTAGGCGAGTGTCTTTTTCTACCAGTTTTTCTGCGACGCTTAGCCCCTCATCTTTAAGATGAAATGCCTTGGCAATCTGGAAGATATTGTTGGTTAGCATGCTTAGATTTTCTGGCGTCTCTTGCTGGATAACTTTAACGTGTGTCTCTCGAAGCACATCAAGCGTGCGTTCTGGCCCCATGAGTGAAGAGCCGATCAAGACATCCGCATTTAGGCTCAACAAACCTTCGGGTGACAATTGTCTGTGGTAACCGATATTCGGTAGATGATGAAACGCCTCCTCTCTGGAAGAGGTTAGGTCAATGGCAACAACGTGCTCTGCTAAGCCAAGTGCGCGTAGTATCTGTGTGGTGCCGAGATCAGCACTAATGATACGTGGCGCATTCGTTTGCGCGTATGCTAGGGAATGCATGATAAAAAGAGCGAGAGCCAAGCCTGCTCCGAGCACGATGTTGATGCCAGAGCGCTTCGCGTCAGGTATGAATCGCATTACTGTTTCTCCATAAGTATATGTGTATTAGACATTGAGTGTGTATTTAGGAAATTGAGCAGCGTAAGTAGCGGTGCAACGGGCGTTTTGGCGTCGCTCGCAATGTGCACGGGAATGCTGTTTCCCGAGTGTTTAATGCGTTCTTTTAAGTCTTTTTTAAGCGCTTGAAAATCTGCGAAGCGTTGGTCGGCGATCGCATAGAAGGGCGCCGTGGGATAAATCTGAACGACGACGGCCTTCGCAGGCTCTGCGCGAATCGGAGCCTGCTCTTGCTCCTTGTGTAAGGAAATGGGCAGCTCGATTATTGGGCTATTCATGCAGAGCAGCAGAAAAACAATCACAATGAACACAATGTCGATTAACGGGGTCAGATCTAATAGTGCCGTGTTTCGTGGCTTTGTTTTGAGTGTGATCATTTTGCTTCACTGAGCGCGTTTGCATAGCCGGGTGTCTTGATCGGACTATTTGATGTTTCACACATGCTGTCGTCATTGAGAGTGCTTTTTGCGCTTGATTGTTGAAGTGACAGTGCATTGATCGCGTTTACGGCTCGGTTGGTGATTTTCTCCGCCCACAGCAGAAATAAGTTGGAAAATAACAAACAAGGCAACGCAATTAGCAGGCCGGCTGCGCTGGTTTTCATCGCAATACCAAGTCCGTCTGCAACCAATGCCGGATTCACGCCGGTTGTTGAGTTTGCGACAGCATCAAACGAGGAAATTAATCCGATGATCGTACCGAGCAGGCCCGTGACAGGTGCGAGTGCAGCAAGCATCTGCAAGAGATAGGGGCCCGTCGATAGCCTGTTTAGCTGCTGTTGAAGAAAACGTTCTACCACCGTATCTCGAACTTCTACTGGCTGCGCGGCATGCTTTGTCATTTGCCTGTGCGCATCTTTTACCAGCGTGTTGGTCAGGGAGATGTGAGTCAGACGGACTGTGGACTCAAGTATGATGAGCATGCTGGCTAAGGCCATGATGAGCAAGGGTAACGTGAGTATGTCCAGTTGGCTTTCTAGGTAGATATAGATATTCATGGGGGCTCTGTTTTTCCTTTTTAATTCAATTCGAATCTAACGGGAATGTGCACGCGAGAAGCGATCGCTAGACCTTTCACTTGATGCGGCAGAAAGCGCCATTCTCTGACGGCATTCACCGCAGAATTGTCTAAAAGTGGGTTTCCAGAGCTTTTTTGTATTTTTAGATGTGTCTGAGATCCGAGCGCATCCAAAGACACCTCAATGACCACGGTTCCTTCCACACCTCGGCGGCGAGCCATGGACGGGTAGGTCGGAGGTGTTGGTGGCGTAGCGAAGAGCGGTTTTCTGACCAGCGGCTGCGGCTCTGCATGGGGTCGTCCTAACGCGTTTTGTTCACTGCTCGCAGATGTCGTCTGACTGTCCACTTGAGTATCTAGCTGAGTAACTGCCTTAGAAGCCTCTTTAGAAACCTCTTTGAAAACCTCTTTGGAAGCCTCTTTAGAAGCCAAGTGCGTGGTCTCCACGTTGCGCCCGCTTCGTGTTTGTGAGGCGAGCGGGTTGTTGGTGAAGGTCTCACCCTCTGGTGTTTGGTGTACTTTTGCCTCGTGTGCTTGAGCAGGTGTTGGCTGCTTTGATGCTCTTGGCTTTGAGCTTAAAGGTTTTGATTTTGAATGCGCTGATTTTAAAGGCTCTGAGCGCGAGTCGGATACGCTGCTATTGGCCGTGTCCTTTTTGGCGGTCTGGTTGTGGTCTGTGTGATTTGCCGTGTGATCTGTGACCTTACCCGGTGCGCGAGCTTGAGCCTGATGGGAGGCAAGGTGTTGGTTTTCTGTCAGCTTAAAGCGAGCAAGGCGTAATTGCTGGTGTTGCATTGGTTCAGCTTTGGAATGGGGTGTCGGTTTCGCGTGGGCCGCCAAAGCAAACTCTGCTGGGAGAGGGCTCAAGATAAGAGCGAGCGCGCCCAATATGAAAGCGCCCCGAAGCGTGTTGACCAGTAGGTTCGTGTTTGCATGCATGTTTAGTGCGTCCTTCAGTCGCCTTGCTTGTGCAGAATAATGGTTGGCGCATTCTCTTTTTTGGTGCACCACCAATGAAAGTGAGCAGAGCATAGAGGCTTGGTCATTAAACGTCAATAATAATCTAAATGATAACAATTCGTATTTACAATAAAAATTAGCTCTGATACTGTGCCTCCTGAAAATTCAACAACACACCAGGACAAGGCACTGAAAGATGAGTAAAAGAAGTCACGTCGTTCTACCGTTGGCACTAAGCTTCTCGGCTGAGCTGTTAGCGACAGAGGCACAATCTCCCGAGCTATTCTCGCTAGGCGAGGTCAACGTAACGGCCACTAAAATCGAGGATTCCGAACAGAACACAGCGCGCCCGATGTCTGTTATTCAGATGAGCGAGCCACAAAACAAGAATGTGCAAAGTGTTGCAGATGCCTTGGACTCACAATCGAATATTACTCAGTCGGGCGGGCCAAGGAGTTCGGTAAAGTCTGTCAATATCCGAGGACTTGGCGGCAACAAAGTGCTGCAAACAATCGATGGCGCGCCCCAAGCATTTCAATCTGGTCATCGGGCGAGCTATTTTCTCGATCCGGCATTGATCAAGCGTGTTGAGGTGGTAAAAGGCCCTGCGTCGAGTATTTATGGCTCCGGCGCAATTGGCGGCGTCGTCGCACAAGAAACGATTGACCCTGAAGATCTGCTTGCTGGAGATCGCAAGCAGGGCGGGTTTGTAAAACTTGCGAACAACGCAAATAACCAGCAACAGGATGTTGTTGCGGGTTTGGGGCTACGCTCTGGAGATCTGGACTGGCTGCTATCAGGCTACTACAAAGATGGCGACGATATGACGCTTGGCAATGGCGACACGCTTGAGAGTTCTGCAGAGCGATCAAAGGGTGTTTTGGTGAAGCAAAACTGGTTTGTTGCTGATAGCCAAAGTCTTGGCTTGAGCTATCGAAATGAGCAGCTTGCAGGTCAGGTTCCCTCCAATGGCTCGGCCGCCATCAACGGTACAAGTGTATTTAATCTTCAGAGGGACCAAGTAAACCAAGCTGCAAACATTGATTATGACTGGGTCAACAAAGACGGTAGTAATACGTTCAACGCGAAAGCCTATTGGGACAGCATTGCCATTGACGAATCGCGTATTAGCGACAACAGAGCAGATAAAACAGAGCAAGATAGCGTTGGTCTATCGCTTGATAATGTAACGGGCTTCAATGGGTTTACTTTATTAACCGGTGCCGAAACGAAAGAAACGCACTTTGATGGTGAGCGCTCTGGTGTCGCTGGAACGCGCCCAATCGTTCCTGGTGCGGTTACGACTACTTCGGGTTTATATGCACAGATCGTCGCACCCCTTTATGGATCTAGCGCCAGTGCGCGAGGGGATGGAATCAGCTTGGAGTTGGGTGCGCGCTATGATGATTTCTCATCTGAGGCGAAGAACCTGAATCAGAGCAACTCCGACGATGATTTCTCGGGCTCTGCGGCTCTGGTATGGCGACAAAGTGAACAGCTCACTGTAGCGCTTCGATATGACCAAGCATTTCGCGCTCCTTCAGCTGAGGAGCTATACACCACCGGCGCGCACTTTTGTATGGGGCCGGGCTTTTGTAACACCTTCGTCGCAACGCCAGATCTTGATCCGGAAACGGCAGAGAACAAAGAGCTGCTGGTGAAGTGGAGTGACACGCAATGGCTTGGTGCTGATCGCGTGGGAGTGAGCGCGTCTGTTTTTCGAAATGACGTCGATAACTTTATTTCGCAGATCGTCGAGCCACCTTCATTTGGCATGGGGCCGCCAAACGCGGGGACCACTTACAACACCAATGTAGATAAAGCTCAGCTAAATGGTTTCGAGCTAGAAGCAAGCTATCTTTTGGCCGGCGTTGAAGGTCGGATTGCGTATGGGCAGGTTCGCGGAAAAGACCAGAAAACAGGGGAGGATCTCACGAACATCCCTGCAGACAGCATCACGGCTCAGCTCTCCAATCAATTCTCAAGTTCGGCGCAACTCGGTATGCGCGTTATTCATACCCAAGACCAAGACAAAACCCGCTATTCGGCCAACACGACTCAGCTAGTGTATGACGATTACACCACATTAGATGTTTATGGCTCATGGGCACCGAA
>NZ_LWFU01000233.1:0-614 GCF_001635135.1 Oleiphilus sp. HI0080 | reverse complement strand
TCAGCTATTATCGTTATGTCGCCATCTGGAGAGATGAAGACCTTATACAAAGATAAAAAATTACGCTGGCCGGATGGCTTTAGTTTTGGCCCTGATGGGTATCTATACGTCACAGCGAGCGCGCTTCAATACGTGATGGCCAAGCCTGACAGCTATATTGCTGAAAAAGGTCCTTATCAAATTTTCAAACTTAAAACGGACCAAACGGCAACACCGGGGCACTAATAGCTAAAGCAACGGCTGAGCAGCTTCAAATTGCTGCTCAGCCGGCACATCATTCAATCAAGAAGTGTGCTCGAGCAAGAGCAATAGGCTTGTCTTGGGACTCTTGCCAAGCATGCACTTCTACATTTGCGACACGTCCTCCTTGTCGAGTGACCTCACAAAGCGCAAACGTATCGGTATCCATACCGGCTCTCAAATAATCGATAGAGAAATCAATGATTTTTGGAAATGACTCAACAGGCTGGGTCGCCAAGAGATGTAAGCTACTCGACATTTCCATAAATCCACCCAAAACCCCACCGTGAATCGCAGGCAAAATCGGGTTACCCAAATTGCTATGGTTGCGAGTCAGTTTGAAAAGGCCTGACTCGACATCCCCATCAAATTCC
>NZ_LWFU01000232.1:0-638 GCF_001635135.1 Oleiphilus sp. HI0080 | reverse complement strand
GATTGTCAAGGTCGCACAACGACTCGCCTGAAATGAATCCTGGGGCGCGCACAGATGCAGAAAGTATCTCTAGTGCTGCGGTTTCATAATTTTTTTCTAGAGTTTCGGCAATGCGCCGCTCGATAATGACTCGAATCATACTTACTTCCGTATAGCTAACAGTTAAAATAATCACTGTTAATCATAGCGTAGATACTCGAATATGGAATTCAATCAAGAACTTGATGCAACAGGTCTGCTTTGCCCAGAGCCCGTCATGATGCTGCATGAAAAAATGCCCGATATGGAATCTGGAGAAATACTAAAAGTGTTGGCGACAGACCCGTCTACAACCCGAGACATCCCGCAATTTTGTCGCTTTCTGGGGCATACATTGTTAGCTCAAGAAGAAGAAGGCGATCTTTTCGTTTACTTTATTCAGCGCGTTTAATCATCACCAGGTTGCCCTTGTCACTAGGAGTCGCCTGGATGGGCAAGGGCATATTTCATTTCGACTTTACATTGATGATGCCTGCAATAATGATGCAGCTTGACCCGAGAAAGATCGCCAACGTAATTACTTCCCCCCAAAATGCCCACCCTATGGCTGCGGTAAAGATGATTGAAGTATACGTATATTGTCCGACCTTGCCCGCCGC
>NZ_LWFU01000231.1:0-353 GCF_001635135.1 Oleiphilus sp. HI0080 | reverse complement strand
AAGGCCTTTGTTAATGCGGATCGACACAGAGATGTGCCGATGCATTTGCGTAATGCGCCCACTAAGCTGATGAAAGAGCAGGGCATGGGGCTCGAATATCGATATGCTCATGATGAACCGGGTGCATTTGCGGTGGGAGAGTCCTATTTTCCGGAGGAACTGGATGGAACCGAGTTTTATCAGCCGGTTGAAAGGGGGCTTGAGATTAAAATCCAGGAGCGCCTCAACCAATTACGTGACCTAAATCATCATGCTGCAAGCAAACGATATCCGAAAGAATAAGTCGGATGAGTGCGTGTATGAATATCGGTATGAATACGAGGATGTATGCGCCTGAGCACGTTTTTGCCCTG
>NZ_LWFU01000230.1:0-393 GCF_001635135.1 Oleiphilus sp. HI0080 | reverse complement strand
TAGCTCTTGAATATCGCCATCAATCCCCTTGATTTGTTTCTGTCGAGACGCGTCATCGAAGCAATCTTCAATCATCTGAACACCAAAACGAATACGCGCCACAGGAGTTCGCAACTCATGCGAGACCGCATGAATCATTTCTTTCTGAACCAGCATCAAGCGCTGAATGTGATCAGCCATTGCATTGAAGGCCGTCCCTAAACGCTCCACCGACTCATTGCCGTCATTAGAAATTTTTACACGCGCATCCAATTCGCCTCTAGATATGCGAGCCGCAACGGTTTCAACACTGAGCAACTTGCGCTCATAACCTTGAACAAAGACAGCAACCAATCCATAGATACTAGCCAATAGACCGAATATCAAAAGACCTAGTACAGGCCAAGAACTCAA
>NZ_LWFU01000229.1:0-703 GCF_001635135.1 Oleiphilus sp. HI0080 | reverse complement strand
GCTTGATCAGGAGAAAGAATTCGAATATCCAAGCCGTCGGTATCGTGATCTTTCAGATACATTTCGACTTTTGAAATCATTGAGGCGTCGTGTGGACGCTCGGCATCCAACCAGAAGACGGCAGGCATACCACTCGCGCGCGCTCGCGTCACTGCAAGTTTCACCCAGTCACGAATCGGCAGGTCTTTGGTCTGACACATGCGCCAGATATCACCCTTTTCCACATCGTGTGACATCAACACCTTGCCTGAATCGTCAACCACACGAACAACGCCATCTGCGGCAAGCTCAAAGGTTTTGTCGTGCGAACCGTACTCTTCTGCTTTTTGTGCCATCAAACCAACGTTTGGAACAGTGCCCATCGTAGTCGGATCAAAATTGTCGTGGTGCTTACAGAAATTGATGACTTCCTGATAGATCGTTGCATAAGTACTTTCAGGGATGACCGCTTTGGTGTCTTTCAACTTGCCATCCGTGCCCCACATTTTACCGCCAACACGAATCATCGCTGGCATGGAGGCATCGACGATCACGTCACTCGGTACGTGAAGATTCGAAATGCCCTTATCCGAATCGACCATCGCTAACTCTGGACGATTCTCATAACAGCGACGAATATCTTCCTCAATTTCAGAACGTTGCGAATACGGAAGCTCCTGAATTTTCTGATGCACATTGCTCAGCCCGTTATTCGGATTCACGC
>NZ_LWFU01000228.1:0-305 GCF_001635135.1 Oleiphilus sp. HI0080 | reverse complement strand
AAAGCGAGCAAGATGAACGTCGTTAAATTAGAAAAAACGAAATCCTCTCCACGTATCCCGCGCGTTTTAGCTATCACCGGTGGCAAGGGCGGTGTTGGTAAAACTAGCGTATCCGTAAATCTCGCAATCGCTCTGGCAAGGACTGGTTCAAAGGTGTGTTTGTTTGACGCGGATACTGGTCTGGCCAACATCAATGTGATGCTGGGCTTGCATCCGGCTTACACATTAGAGCATCTATTCACCGGTGAAAAATCGATACACGATATTTTGCTTGAGGGCCCTGCGGGTATCGACATTATCCCCGG
>NZ_LWFU01000227.1:0-238 GCF_001635135.1 Oleiphilus sp. HI0080 | reverse complement strand
AGATACGCAAAGCACGCAGCCAAATCTCTTCTTTGAGCGTGAGCGACATCGCCGCATATGCCGGACTAGTCGAAGGCATTACGGATGATTCTAGTCCTCTTTCATAGAGAAAGGTTTTCCNCAAATGCTTTTGGAAGGTCTTGGCAGAGGCTTGGCCGTTAAACAACACGATTTGCAGCGTAGGATGTCTCTCAAAAAATCCGCAAAAGTCATTTACCGAAACAGTGCGAGTGTCGAT
>NZ_LWFU01000226.1:0-344 GCF_001635135.1 Oleiphilus sp. HI0080 | reverse complement strand
AGGATCAATATGCAGCCGATAGAAGAGCGATTTTCCTTTGCCTAAGTGGTGCTCCGCTCCAGGCATATGCCTTAAAAAATCACCCCTCATCGCAGCCCTACCAATTCGTCGTCATGAGACAACTTTAAAATCCATTCATCGAACAGTGCTCGCGCAATCGGCGCTGCCGTGCTGCTTCCGCCACCACCATTCTCAACTACAACGGCCACAGCTATTTGAGGGTCGTCCGCCGGTGCAAAGCCGATAAACAATGCATGATCACGGTGCCGCTCAGCGAGCGCTTCCGCGTCATATTCTTCGCCTTGAGCAATTGCGACCACTTGAGCTGTTCCCGTCTTCCCTGC
>NZ_LWFU01000225.1:0-434 GCF_001635135.1 Oleiphilus sp. HI0080 | reverse complement strand
AAAGTTGGTGCGACGTACAAAATCGATGGTGATTCTACTACGACTCGTGGTACTCAGCTTGCAGCAGCATTCGAAACTGAAGAGTTCTACGTAGCAGCGGCATACTCTATGGCTTCTGACACTAACTACGGTAACAACAAAGGCCAAGACGCTATCGGTATTGCAGCAGCAATGATGATGGGCGACCTAACGCTTCAAGCGCAGTACGAAACGCTTGATGAGTCTGAGTCTGGCCAGAAAGACGGCGGTGACTACATGGGTCTTCAAGGTCTTTACAACATGGGCGCAACTACGTTTGCTCTAGGTTACGGCATCTACGGTACGGATGCAGATGGCGCAACTGACGACGATCAGTCAACTATCTATTTGCAAGCGCTTCACAATGTAAGCGACAACATGTACGTATACATTGAAGCAGCTCAGTCTGATGGTTA
>NZ_LWFU01000224.1:0-15117 GCF_001635135.1 Oleiphilus sp. HI0080 | reverse complement strand
GATTATGGGCGATGTAGCTGTAGAGTATATCCGCCAAGCGCTTGAGGTTAGTAGTCAAAACAAGACTCGAGCAGCACAGCTGCTGGGATTAAAAAACTACCAAACCCTAAACAATTGGATGGAAAAATACGGAATTTCCTAAGAACAAAAATAAACTTGGCACGGCCTTCGCTTTAAGGTCGTCATGGATAGAATAAATTTTATGGAATCAGTCAACTTTGAATTCTTGCGACCAGAGAACGAGCTATTGGCAAACCTCGGCGGTTTAGCCGAAGCGGTCCTGCATATCGATCCGGGCAGTGCGTTAACGCGCCTACGCAGCTTCGCAGAAGAACTCACCAAAGCGGTCTACAAAGAAGAAGTTTTGCCGCGCATGCCACAATCCAGTTTCTACGAACTGGTTAAGAACCCCGTGTTTGAAGACTGCGTCAGCAAATCCCTGATTTATCAAATTAACTTCTTACGCATTCAGGGCAACGATACAGCCCATGGTGCCGAAGGTGAGGTCCGTAACGCACAAATGGCTCTAGCTACTGCCCATCAGCTAGCTATGTATATGGGCGTGAAGTACTACGGCAAGAAAACAGATCAAATACCTGAATTTGAAAATGTTAAAGATCCCACCGAAAAGCTAAAGGCGCTTGCAAAGTCTGTATCAAGCTATGAAAAAGATCTTCAGCAGCAACAAGACGAATTGCAGCGGGTGATGGATCAACTGGAGCGAGAGCGAACCAAGAACATAGAGAAGCTTGAGCCGCCAGCGCGACCTGACCAAGAGAAACGCCAGAAAGAAAGTCAGCATGTAGCCGATAGTTTACAGTGGAATGAAGCCAAGACTCGATCGTTGCTAATAGACGCTATGTTGCTTCAGGCTGATTGGGATGTGAATGACGCCGAAAAAGTTGGGCAGGAAGTGGAAGTTGCGTTTCCCGACAACCCAAGCGGTAAAGGTTATGTTGATTATGTGTTGTGGGGCGACAACGGCCAGCCTTTAGCCGTCGTCGAGGCCAAAAAATCTGGTAATACCAACCTTCAAGCAGGTCGTGAACAAGCGCGTTTATACGCCAATGCACTTGAAGACATGGGCTATCAACGTCCTGTTATTTTTTATAGTAATGGTTATGAAACCTTCATTTGGGACGACAAACAATACAACACCTATCGCCCTGTCTATGGCTTCTACAGCAAAGACAGTCTCGAATATCTTATCTACCAACGAAGCTATCGAAAGGCGGAGCTGGAAAGGTTTAATCCTGAATTGAAGATTGCGGATCGCCCCTACCAGATCGAAGCCATTAAAACGGTCGCGGCACATTTTCAAAGCCAACGCCGAAAAGCCTTAATTATTCAAGCCACAGGCACGGGTAAAACACGCGTTGCGATTGCGCTTGGTGAATTATTGCTTCGCACAAGTTGGGCAAAACGCGTGCTGTTTCTTTGTGACCGAAAAGAGTTACGAGTGCAGGCCGATGAAGCCTTTAAACAAAATCTACCCTCCGAGCCACGCTGTGTTATCGGTGAAACAAACCTCATCGACCAAACCGCACGCATTTATATTGCGACCTACCCAGGCATGATGAATCGCTTCACGCAGCTAGATGTAGGCTTCTTTGATCTAATCATTGCCGATGAGTCGCATCGAAGTATCTATAACAAGTATCGCGACCTGTTCGAATACTTTGATTCGATGCAAGTGGGTTTGACCGCCACACCGGTGAAATTTATCAGCCGCAACACTTTCGACATTTTCGATTGTGAAACCACCGACCCAACCTTTGAATTTGGGCTAGATGCGGCCATCAATAACGAGCCCCCCTATTTAGCACCGTTCAGAGTAAAAGACCTCACAACCGACTTTTTGCGCGACGGTATTCACTATAACGACTTAACGGATGAGCAAAAGCGCCAGCTTGAAGAAGATCTCGGCACAGAAGAAGCGCAAAACACAACAATTGCCGGCAGAGATATCGGCCGTAAGATCTTCAGTGAAGATACCGACCGCATCATCCTTGAGAATTTAATCAATAATGGCATCAAAGACGAAACTGGTTCGTTGGTCGGCAAGAGCATTATCTTCGCCCAGCGTCAGGACCACGCAGAGCATTTAGAAAAACTCTTCTGCAAGCTTTATCCGCAATACGGTACAAAGGTATGCAAAGTCATTCACAATGCTATTCCGCATGTGGGCAGCTTGATTAAGGAGTTTAAAAAAGGCGACAACGAATTCCGCATTGCCATCTCTGTCGATATGCTGGATACCGGTATCGATGTACCCGAGGTGGTGAACCTGGTGTTTGCCAAGCCTGTGAAGTCCTGGGTGAAATTCTGGCAAATGATTGGCCGAGGCACACGCCTACGACCAAACCTGTTTGGCCCAGGCAAAGACAAAACCGAGTTCCTGATCTTTGACCACTACGGCAACTTCGACTTCTTTGAAGAAGAATACCAAGAGCCAGACGACACAGGCAGCAAGTCGCTGCTACAAACAACCTTTGAAGCACGTATAGAACTCGCGCAAGCTTCTTTACGAAACAACCATGCTGCAGGTTTTGATACTGCCATCGAACTGCTCAGAGCCGATATAAATGACCTGCCCGAGACCAGTGTTGCCGTAAAGCGCCAATTAAGGTCAGTCCATCAATTGCAGCAAAGCGATTTATTAAAAAGCTTCGATGCGTCAACACAGCATTTATTAGTGAACACCATTGCGCCGCTCATGTCAGCACGTGTCTTGCGTGACAAACATGCGACATCATTAGATAAACTAATGGCCGTGATTGAAACCTGCATGGTGGAACAAGCAAGCTGCTTTGATGACGGTCGTGACCAGTTACTCGCGGATATCGATAAACTCGCTATCAACATCAGTGCAGTACGCCAGAAAGACGCCGTCATCGCAGAAGTACGTAGTGCTGAGTTCTGGGCTTCACCCACTATCGATAAATTAGAGCGTGTACGCAAAGAACTGCGCGGTATCATGAAATATCGCAAATCTGAAACCGGCCCCGGCTATGAAACCGGCTCTACGCGCACTGGCGATTCCGGCGTACGCGACACCGAACGCGAAGTCAAAATTGCCGGTGCAAGCGAGGCCTTAATTTACCGCCGCAGGCTCAAAGAGATTCTCGATGGCATGGTTGAGGCAAACCCAACCCTGCAACGTATTCGCAATGGCGAACCAATTCCCGAGAATGAGCTTCAAACACTTACCTCGACCATACTCACGAGTCACCCTGGCGTAAGCCTAGAAGTACTCAATGAGTTCTATGGCCGCACTGCTAGCCAGCTTGATGTCACCGTGCGTGAAATAATTGGTGTAGATCCGCAAGCGATTGAAGAACACTTCAAAAGCTTTCTGCACGCACACCCAACACTTAGCGCTCAGCAAGTACGCTTTATGAACCTGCTAAAGAATTACATTGCTCAGCATGGCACCATCATGATCGACAAGCTTTACGATGCGCCCTTTACAAGCGTGTCGCACGAAGGTATCGACGGGGTGTTCACATCAGACGATGTGGGCGAACTCATCGCAGTACTAAAACCGTTTATCCAAACTGAACATTCCGAATCAACCAAATAGAAACTAAAAGACAAAGTAGACCATTATGCTAACAGGCCAAGTCCGCAACGATATCGACAAACTCTGGGAAAAATTCTGGACCGGCGGTATTACCAACCCCTTAACCGTGATCGAACAGATCTCCTATCTCATGTTCGCCCGCATGCTCGACATGCAGGAAGACGTGGCAGAGCGAAAAGCATCACGCACGGGGAATGACTTCTCGCGTTTGTTCCCTAACAACCCGGAAGCCCAGTTACTTCGTTGGAAGAACTTTAAGAACCTAAGTGGTAAAGAGCTTCACAGCCACCTCAAGCAAAACGTGTTTCCATTTTTTGCCACCCTTGGCAAAAAGTCCGATGCAAACGACGGCTTAGGGGACGATGGCAGCGCCATCGAAGCGCTAGGGCATATCGGTGAATACATGCAAGACGCCGATCTCGAAATCAAAAACGAGTCGGTTCTCGTTAGCGCCATCGCACTGGTGGATGACCTACCGCTTACGCAAAGCGACGTGAAAGGCGATATCTACGAATACCTGCTGAGCAAACTCACCACGGCAGGCATTAACGGGCAGTTCAGAACGCCACGCCATATCATCGATGCCATGATCCAAATGATCGACCCACAACCGACCGAGTCCGTATGTGACCCTTCCTGCGGCACCGCGGGCTTTCTTGCACGCACCATGGAATACCTGAATGTTACCTATTCCAGCTCAGAGGCCGAAGGCGGCCGATGGAAAGATGAAGAAGGCAACTGGCATTACACCGGCGACAAGCTGGAGCCCTACCGTGAACACATTAATACAGAGATGTTCTGGGGCTTCGATTTTGATACCACCATGCTCAGAGTGTCGAGCATGAACATGGCTTTGCACGGGGTGAACGGCGCCAACATTCTGTATCAAGACAGCTTGAGTAAATCCATTAAAGAACACTTTCCACAGCAGGAAGAAGACTTCTTCGATGTCATTCTCGCCAACCCTCCGTTTAAAGGTGCAATAGACGAGACCAATACCAACCCCGATGTATTGGGTGTGGTAAAAACCAAAAAAACCGAGCTTTTGTTTGTAGCGCACATCCTGCGTTCGCTCAAGCTCGGTGGCCGCGCCGCTGTGATCGTGCCAGACGGTGTTCTCTTTGGCTCTTCCAAAGCCCACCAACAGCTGCGTCAGAACCTCATCGAGAATAACCAACTAGAAGGTATCGTCAGCCTACCCAGTGGTGTATTCAAACCCTACGCCGGCGTTAGTACCGCTATTTTGATATTCACCAAAGGTGGCAGCACGGAGCGCGTCTGGTTTTACGACCTGCAAGCCGACGGCTATTCACTAGACGACAAGCGTACAGAGCTGAAAGGTGAAGACAGCAACGACCTGCCCGATGCTATTGCCAACTGGAAGCAATATCGAGAGCTAGTTGAGTCGAACGCCTCATCAGAAGATATCGGTAACGTTTTTGGTGACAAGACTCAAAAAGCCTTTGTCGTTGATGCCAAAGATATAGCGAGCAACAAATTCGACCTCTCCATTAACCGCTACAAAGACGTGGTTTACGAGGAAGAAGAATACGAAGATCCGGAGGTGATCTTGGGAAAGCTGAAAGCGCTTGAGAATGACATTATGGCTGACCTCAATGAGCTGGAGGGGATGCTGTGAGTTGGCAAATGGTGAAGTTAAAAGATTGCTGCAAAGTAATTGGAGGAGCAACGCCTAAGAGAAATATTGATGAATATTGGAACTCGCCTGATGTTCCTTGGGTGACCCCAAAAGACGTATCTAACCTTTTTGGAACTGTACTAGAAGACGCTCCGGAATATATTTCTGCTGAGGGCTTTAAGAGCTGTGCAACGTATATGCTCCCAAAGGGCAGTATTTTAGTCACATCAAGAGCTCCAATTGGGAACATAGCGATAGCCGGTAGAGATATGTGTACCAATCAGGGGTTTAAAAGCTTAATACCCCAAGACGGGGTTGATGGTATCTATCTTTACTACTGTATGTTGGCGTATTCAGAAAAGTTACAGGCTTTAGGGAATGGAGCAACGTTTAAAGAGGTATCAAAGAAGATAGTTGAGGATTTTGAAATCCCGCTCCCATATCCAGAAGACCCTGAAAAGAGTCTCAAAGAACAAAAACGCATCGCCGCCATCCTCGACAAAGCTGACGCCATTCGCCGCAAACGCCAACAAGCCATCCAACTCGCCGACGAATTCCTCCGCGCCGTGTTTCTGGATATGTTTGGAGATCCGGTGACTAACCCTAAGGGGTTTCCATCGAGTAAGTTGGGAGACTTATGCGAGGACCTATTTCTTGGCCTGACTTCTAAGGTTGACTATATAGAAGGGACAAATGGTTTTCCTCTGGTTCGAGCAAAAGACATTAATACCGGTGAGCTAAGTTTTGACGATGCAAGATATATCTCTGAAGAACAACATAAAAAGCTAACAAAGAATCATTTGACCCGAAAAGGTGATTTGCTTGTTAGTAAATCAGGGACCTTGGGGACTTGCGCGATAGTCAGAACCGACAGAGAGTTTAGTACTTACGAGAGTATTTTTACCGTAAGGCCAGATAGGTCAAAGCTAGATCTTTACTACCTGATTCATCTTCTACAAAACAAGGGGTTCAAGGAGAAGTTAATTGGTAACAAAGTTGGCGGAACGGTATCGCACCTTAATTTAAAAATGTTTAGAGATTTTGAGGTGGGCGTGCCTCCTTTGAATCTTCAAGAATCATTTTCAACAGCAATTCTCAAGTGTGAGGCAAAGTTAGAAAAATACAGAAATTCCGGGTCGGAATCTAAACAGCTATTCAATTCTTTAAGCCAAAAAGCCTTTTCGGGAAGACTATAAATGCCTGCCTATCCCATCGACCAAAAGCTGGTAATAGCGGTCTCATCCAGCGCTTTGTTTGATCTTAGTGAATCTGATAAGGTCTTCCGAGAAAACGGAGCGAAGGCTTACAAAGAGTTTCAGGAAGCACATTTGGATAAGGTTTTAAACAAAGGCGTCGCCTTTCCGTTTATCCGCAGATTCTTGTCAATCAACGACCATTTTCCAGAGTTAAAGCCCGTTGAAGTGGTGTTGCTTTCACGTAACTCCACGACAACAGGTCGCCGAGTGTTTCGATCGATCAGACATTATGGTTTGGATATTTCGCGAGCCGCGTTCTTAACGGGTTCATCTCCGTTTCCGTATATTCCAGCGTTTAATGCATCACTATTTCTTTCTCAGAATGAAGCAGACGTAAAAAGTGCAATTAACGTGAATTATCCAGCCGGCATCGTGATGCCTTCAAAAGTGAATGATGATGAAACGGATGTTGAGCTAAGAGTGGCCTTCGACTTTGACGGCGTGATCGCTGATGACGAAGCGGAAACGGTATATAAGCAAGGCGATCTTAACGACTTCGAACAACACGAAACCAGTAAACAAACGACACCTCATAATCCAGGCCCGCTAGCGGACTTGTTTAGAAAATTAGCAGGCATCCAGCGCCTCGAAACAGAAGCACAAAAGAGAGATGCAAGCTACAAGCGGGTGCTGCGAACAGCCATTGTAACCGCACGAAATGCACCGTCTCATGAACGTGTAATCACCACGCTTGAAAGCTGGGGTGTTTGGGCTGATGAAACCTTCTTTCTCGGAGGTATGGAAAAGAACCGAATACTCGGTGTACTAAAGCCCCATATGTTTTTCGACGACCAGCGCACGCACCTTCTTCCGACAGGCGATAATGTACCGATGGTACATATACCATTTGGTGTTGCGAATAGCGCGAATAAATCTGAGTAAAAGACTGGCTAACAGGGAGATATGAGTTTATGGAAATAGTGTTCAATTTATGGGCGCACTACGACAGCAGTTCTCAAGTCATTTATAGTCTTAGCGGCAAGGCATATGTGATGGAAGGCTCCGAACGAGAAAAACTCGATTTACTAAAAACCCTATCGAAAACAGATTATTCAACTGCAGAAAGGTTGGCGGTAAATAAACGCTTTGTTGTAAATATGCCTGATGGAACGACAAGGCAAAGGGTGACACTGACGAGCACACTGCAAGATCCTGCAGCCCAGTTATTCGAGGAAGTATTTCAGTATCTAGAAAGACAATTACCCCCTTTACCTGATTTCAGCGGCCCTGAAGTACGTTTTTTATCCCAGAAAATTCCGGATGCACCGCTATGCGTAACAACGTTATTGTATGAGGATAGCTCAGGTAACATTCGACCAATCATAAGCCAGGAAGATGCTGTCTGGATGCAGCGTCAATCTTAGTTATCTTGGTTAGAGAAGATGAGGCGCGAAGGCGCCAGAGAGAGATAAAATGAAAATAAATGGAATTGAAGCAGTAGACTATCTATCAAAAATCTCGGAAAGAGTTACTCTTTTCGACAAAGATAATACAGACAAGTTTTGGTGCTACAAACTTAAGTCGGCAAAGAAAACGGAGTTTGCTTTTGATCCAAAAACGAAAACTGGACTTTTCGTAAGGGTTGATAAAATGCCGCCAACTCTACCGGGCATAACCGCCATTGAGAGAATTGCAGGCAAAGATGTTTCAACAGCGCTAGGCAGAGTCTTCTCAGGGGGACTTCACAAAGCAAACTTTAGCTGTACGATCGAAAGCGAGGAAGCCTTGTTGTCTTTCATAACCTATTACGAGTCTCTTTAACCAAATCAAATAAGATCGCTCCACCCGAGATGTGTTTGACATACTTCTTGGACGTTGCGCTAAGAATAATAACGAGTTTTAAAATGCGAGTAACTAATTTAACCATCCAAAATTTCAAGGGGTTCGGTGATCCTGTAGAAGTGCCATTAGCGAACACCACCCTGCTGTTTGGGCCAGATAGTGCGGGTAGAAGCTCTATCCTGCATGCTGTCAGTTATCTTCACTCCATTGGCTGTGCTCGCTTATTAAACCCCTCAAGCGAGATTAACGAAACAAGCAATTTGGAAGCAGTCGAATGAGAATAACAAAGCTATCACTAACTAATTTCAGGTCGTTTAAAGAGACTCAGGAAATAGAGTTTGCTCCCATCACGCTTTTGTTTGGGCCAAACAGCGTGGGCAAGTCTAGTGTATTGATGGCACTTTTTTATGTTCAACAAATACTGTCAAAGGGACAGTGCGACCCAAGGCAGCTTGATGCTTTAGGCGGTAAAAAAATTAAAGGGTTCGAAAGTCTGGTTCATGGTCGAAATACTAAAAATCGGATTACGATAAAGCTCGACATAGACAAAAAAGGGGAAATCGGACAAACCTTCGCAAAACTTCCCGACCTAATTAATGAGGACTTTGGCCTAACCGCAGAAAGTCCTTGCGGCATAGCTGATTCGTTTTCAGTTGAACTAGAAATTGCCTGGTCTGCTCATAAAGAAACAGCTTATGTTTCACAAACTCGAATATGGCTAGATGATCGCCTAGTTGTGAAACTCGAAAGTGATGCAGGCTTAAAACAAGCACGAATTTCCTATATTAACTTCCACCATCCGTTGTTGCTTTCTGATGAGGACGCAGGTGAGTTCGCCTTACCCACAACGGAGCTTGAAACTCTTATTCAAATTGGTAGCCATTCACGAGGAAACCAAACATCCGAGGATAATACATCTATAGGATTTTTGAGTAAGTTCGGAGCGATCGTTATTCCAGGTCAGACCGTTGCTACTGGCATGGATCTGGATGACCCGCTACGTACAGAACGCGTGCATGAAATTCTTTCCGATATTATTGATGCCCCCTTCCATAATCTTCTTCGCTATCTGAATAGCAGTGTCTGTATTGGTCCGTTGCGAGTAATACCCGACAATGACTACACGCATAATCCCTATCCTGATCAGGGAGGTTGGTATAGTGGTGAATCTGCTTGGGATGTCGTTCAAGGCGAGCCAAGTGCAGTCGAGGAGGTTAACCATGTATTAAGAGCTAATGACGGGCTTCAACTCGGATGCGAACTGCGAAAAATGATGCGCGTCGGCCATACAGCTTTCACAGGGAGCGCAGACCAAGCCTTAGATCTGAAAAGCATGGCGAAACTCGACCCAAATGCCAGGATGACGTTTTCAAAAGAGGACACCAGCGAAAACCCTGATGCTGAGCAAACCCCTATTGATATTAAAGGCTATTTGGCTTCGCTTGGCGAAGATTATGCTATCAACGAGGACGATTTCCGACCGGACAATCTTCAGAGAAAGGTCGTACTTTGGGACAGCTCCCACAACATACAAGTAGACGCATCTGATCTAGGTGTCGGCGTCTCTCAGCTTTTCCCTCTAATTATCGCTAAAGCATTAGTCACCAATGGCCTTATAGCTTGCGAGCAGCCAGAGCTTCACGTTCATCCTAGAGTGCAAGTAGGGATTGGCGATCTTCTGCTCGAACGCAAGTTCAATACCTCTAGCCTAATAGAAACGCATAGCGAACATTTGATTCTTCGTTTACTCAAACGTGTTCGCCAAACTACCGATAGCGAATTGCCCGAAGGCTTTGACCCAGTGAAGCCCCAAGATATTTCGATCGTTTATATAGAGCCTTCAGATGATGGCGTGAAAGCGCGTCGTATTCATATTGACGAAGATGGAGAGTTTATAGAGCGCTGGCCACATGGGTTCTTCAACGAGCGAAGAGAGGAGCTGATGTAGTGCTGCACGAATACGCTATCTCTCCTCAACTCCTTCAAGAGTGGGCATCAAATGTAAGAGATTACCGAGAGTTTTTAAGGGAGTACGGATTAGGCTCACCTCGCATACCAAGCACGTTCCCAAAACAAAAAGCTAGAAAGCTCCGTTCGTACTTTTTGAGTGAGGGACCGCGAGACCAAGAGCCAAATCAAGCTCGAAGATATTTGGAAATGGTCGAACACCTTGCGGAAACTACCATCTCGCGCGAAGGAGTATCAAGTGGGCAGGGTAATTGGAATGCTGACGTTGTAGATGAGAATGAACGAGCACCTTTTCATGTTGTGTTATCTGTCCAGCCAATAGACACTCCCTGTAACTTAACACCTCAAACTATGTATTTAGGTGATAGCGCCTGGAATCATGATAGGCAGGTGTCAGTGGCGCGTCGATACGATTTTATTTCCCCGTTGATTAGAGACATGCTCCGTTTGGCAACAGACAAAGTGATAATCATTGATAGCTACGGGTGGAATGGCCGAGCGATAAATTTTATTACTCAGGTTATTCAGGATGTCTTTAGAGACAGGCTGAGTACATGCACTCCCTCGCTACATCTCTTTTACAAAGAAAATAGCTCTAGTCCCCGAGCCGATATAGTTCGGGCGCGTATCCTCGACGCATTACCCCCACAAGCAAATTCAATTGAATTAAGGGTTACCGAGCTTAGAGAAATGGCTGGGAGCGACGTGTTCCATAATCGTTACATTTTGACTGAACATGGTGGCGTCACATTAGGACATGGAGTTGATGTATCAGAAGTCGAAAACCATACCGATGAGATAACGTTAATGTCTAGAGTCGTGTATGAAAGAAAGTGGAATCAGTATATCGACAACCTTTGTTTTGAGATTGTGAGCCAAGCCTGAAACTATTAACCATGAATAGAATTGTCTCACCGCCAAGAAGCGAACTTCATAAGCTACGTCAGGAGTTAGAACCTGGTGAGTGGAAGGTTTTTGAGTTCTTTGATACTTACCTCGACCCTGCCTGGGAAATCTATATTCAGCCTCACATGAATGGCCTTCGGCCCGATTTTGTATTGCTGCACCCCAATGTAGGTATGGCAGTTTTTGAGGTGAAGAATTGGGATTTTTCTGCAGTTAAGTATTGGGTAGAAGAGAGGAATGGTCGTCCACCTATATTACTCGCTAGCAAGGGTGGTCGAACTTTTTCCAAGCAAAACGAAAACCCTGTTGAGAAAGTCTATCAGTATAAGCAAGAGCTGTTTTCCCTTTATTGTCCTCGATTACAGCAACGAAACGGATTTGCAGTGATCACTGCGGGAGTGATATTTCCTAGTGCTGAGGACAATTTCGTCAAAGCGCTTTTTCATCAAAGCCTCGTGTATCGAGGGATGAAACAATTCCCACGCTATAACCCCGTCTCTGGCAATACTTCATTAACGATGGGCAGCTTGTCTGATGTATTTCCAGAGGGCGCTAGAAAGTCTTCAAAATTCATGAATCCCGAACTAGCGAATGATCTCCGTTACTGGTTAGTTGAACCTGATTTTTCTGCTACTCAACGCATACCGTTAGAACTCGATGAAAATCAGCGCGCTCTAGCAACTACCAGAACAAAGTCGGGCTATAGACGTGTTAGAGGTGCCGCTGGTTCAGGCAAGTCACTAGTCTTGGCGGCAAGAGCGGCCGAACTATTAGGAGAGGGAAAACAGGTTTTAGTTGTTACTTTCAATATCACTCTTTTGCACTATCTCATGGATATAGCAGTTCGTTGGCCTAAGAAACAGGGGAATACCAGAAAAGATGTTACTTGGCTGAATTTTCATTCTTGGTGCAAAAGGGTGTGTGTTCTAACCGGACATTCTAACGACTATCATGACCTATGGGCGCGATCAGGTAATGAAAAAAACGTATTAGATATAGCCCTGCCTAGCCTAGTAAGCGAGATACTAGATAGTGCAGATGGAATCCTTGCGACCAAATACGATGCCGTTCTAGTTGACGAAGGACAAGACTTTTTACCGAGCTGGTGGGGCGCATTGCGAAAAGTGTGTAAACCGGGTGGTGAAATGTTACTCGTGGCGGATGCAACTCAAGACATCTATGAAACAGCGAGCTCATGGACAGATGAAGCGATGACTGGCGCAGGCTTTCGCGGTGAATGGGCAGTGCTTCCAGTTAGCTATCGAATGCCACAAGAGGCCTTGGAAAAGGCCAAAGAGTTTGCTCAACGCTATTTACCGAGCGACAAAGTCTTTTTACCGCAAGGGCAGCAGGGCGCTTTCGACTTGGAACCTTGCTCCCTCCGATGGGTTCAATGCTCTAGCGATAAGGCTGTTAAACAGTGCTTTGATGAACTCATGCGTTTTTTCAAGCCAAGTCAGGTTTCTAATCCAGCGATCTCTGACGCTACATTCTTATGCAGCCATAAAGAGTTTGGCCAAAGTGTTGTAAAAGAGCTTGGGGATCGCGGCATTAACGTAGTGCATACATTCCACCCTGATGATCAGGAGTCTCGACGACAAAAAATGGGATTCTACATGGGTGACGCCAGAGTAAAAGCCACTACTCTTCATAGCTTTAAGGGTTGGGAGTCTCGTTTGTTAGTGATCTATATCACTGAATCAGTTAGCCCGAAAGATTTAGCGTTAATCTATACTGGGCTAACGAGACTAAAACGAAGTGTTTATGGCAGCTGCTTAACTGTTGTCTGCAGTGCAACAGAGCTAGAGAGTTATGGAGCAACTTGGCCGGAGTTTGATAAAGCATAGACTGAGCTTTAGTCGCTCAAATTTTATCTTTCATCTTTCTTGTTTAGTGGGTTTCAGTTCACTATCCGTTTATTAAGGAGAGCCGTTTGTCTTCCCAAAAATATTCAGTCAATCAGCATTTAATCGAGACCATGCTTACCTGGGTCAAGTCGGGGGAGATTGCAATTCCTGAAATTCAGCGCCCCTTTGTTTGGGATGCCACCAAGGTACGCGATTTGATGGACAGCCTCTATCAGGGGTTTCCTGTGGGATACATCATTGCGTGGCGAAATCCTACTGTGAAATTAAAGGACGGTTCGCTTGCGGAAGGCAAGAAAGTACTGATAGATGGTCAACAGCGGGTCACCGCACTGACAGCTGCGATCAATGGTCAACAGGTTGTTAACCAAGACTATAAACAGGTGCGTATGCGAATCGCTTTTCACCCAATAGACGAACGTTTTGAAGTTCACAATCCGGCGATAAGTAAAGATAAAGCCTGGCTGCCGGATATAGCGCCAATCGTTAATGGTGAACTTAAGGCACATAAGGTGGCTAAGGATTATCTTTCACAAAACGCTGATTTGGATGAAGATCTTATATACGAGCGCTTGGATAAGCTATGCGACATCGTGAAAAAACAAATCGGTCTTATAGAGCTGGACTCAGAACTCGACATTGAGACGGTAACGGAAATTTTCATTCGGATTAACTCCAAGGGCGTTGTGCTTAGTCAGGCCGATTTTGCAATGTCTAAAATTGCTGCTAACGAGGAGTTTGACGGCAATACTTTGCGTAAAGCGATTGATTATTTTTGCCATCTTGCTATCGCTCCAGAGTTCTACCCGCACATTGAAAACAATGACAAAGAGTTTGTGAAGACTGACTATTTCATGAGTATGCGTTGGCTCCGAAAGGAAAATGACGACCTGTACGACCCAAGCTACTCAGATATGTTGCGCGTTGCGTTTACAACGAAGTTTATTAGGGGACGGTTATCGGACTTGGTTGGTTTGCTGTCAGGACGAAATTTTGAAACCCGAACGTATGAGAAGGATATCGAGGAGGCTTCTTTTCAAACCCTCAGTGAGGGCGTGACAGAATTTATGAACGAAACACATTTTAAGCGCTTCCTCATGATTATTCGTTCCGCTGGCTTTGTTGATAAGGGAATGATTCGTTCTAAAAACGCTTTGAACTTTGCCTACATACTTTATTTAAAGTTGAAGCGTGATCTTGGAAACAATCCGAACATCGAAAGCTGGGTGCGTCGATGGTTTGTGATGTCGCTGCTAACAGGGCGTTACTCCGGTTCACCTGAGTCACGATTTGATAAAGATATTAAGGCGATTCATCAGGACACGTTTGAGAGAGTGCTTGAGTCGATCGAGAAGGCTGAGCTGTCAGATGCGTTTTGGAGCGTAAGGCTGGCACAAAACCTTACCACAAGCTCCGTTAATTCACCTGCGCTAAAGGTATTCTGGGCTGCCCAAGTAAATCTGGGTGACAAAGGGTTTCTTTCGAAAGATATAAGCGTACGAAACATGCTGGAGCACCACGGCGACATACATCATGTTTTCCCTAAAAACTTCCTTAAGAAGCATGGCTTCACCCAGGGTAAATACAATCAGGTGGCAAACTATGTATATGTTCAGCAAGAAGTGAATATAAAGATCGCAGACGCGCCACCTGAACAATATATTGCAGATGTGTTTGCACAGTGCGATAGCAAAGACCCTAAGTATGGGGTAATAAAAGATAGGTCTGAGTTTGAAACAAACCTTGCCGATAACTGCCTACCGGAAGATCTAGATTCCTACTCTATAGATCAGTATGAGTCCTTTTTACAAGCACGTCGCGAAAAAATGGCGAATAAGATCAAACACTATTATTTCTCTTTGTAGCATGAGAATGTTCCAACCTACGCGTTGTTCTGCTCGCGGCGATGTAAAGTCGCGAGCTTTCGAGAAACTTAATAAATGAAAACAAAACTGGCGAGCTAAAACTGAACGATTCAGAGAAATCACTGCTGATTTTGAAAAGCCCTAACAATTTAAATTGTGTCGGCTTCATTTCTAGAGCGTTATCACGCGATAACATAAATAAAACTACATAATAATAAATTATCTTATCTTTAGAAAAATAACAATTCAACCC
>NZ_LWFU01000223.1:0-317 GCF_001635135.1 Oleiphilus sp. HI0080 | reverse complement strand
TTAGAATAAACGATCGAGGGCCCTTTCATAGTGACCGAATTATTGATCTGTCCTATGCTGCAGCAATCAAGCTAGGCTTTAAAGACAAGGGTACGGCACGAGTTCAACTTGAGCGATTAATGACCCAGCCAACGAGTAAAAAATCGCCACAGAATTCGGGCGTTGGCTCGGCTGTCGTTGTAGAAGATCGGTTAGCGCCATTTTTACAGGTGGCCGCGTTTTCGAGCTACGATCTGGCAGAGGCCATGAGAAAGAGAACGGAAGCTGTGCTCAAAGGCCAAACTGTTTTTTTAGCGGATACAGAGACAGATCGAGGT
>NZ_LWFU01000222.1:0-533 GCF_001635135.1 Oleiphilus sp. HI0080 | reverse complement strand
AAACCTTTCTGCGAGCTGATGGCACCGATGGCGTCCATTGTTCCGCCAAACTTTACAAACTGGCGCGATAAAATGGCGCTTAGTAACACCGCCTCGCATTTTCCGGCTTTAAACTCATTGGCGGCGACTTTTTCATCCGTATATGCAATAAAACGAATGCTCAAACCCCAAGCTTGCGCTTTTGGGATCAAATCAGAATAAAAGGCNATAACTGGGCCGCTTCGCCCTACTGGATCCCAAACACAAAATACCTTGCGCTCTAGCGCAAACGATGATGATGCGAACATAGTGAGCAAGATGCTCATTAAGAATGTTCGTTTCGAAAATAAACGAACAAAACCGTCCTTGTGTATCCATGACTTCATATTCGGTTCGCACAGCCCACGATTATTTTTATTTATGCAGGGGACGTTTGATGATGCTCTTTGTCCACAAAATCCTTTTAAAGACTGCTAATATAGGCAGCCTTAGAGGGCTGTCACCCTAAAGCCCCAAGCGAATGGTTTCAAGCTCACCATAGAGAAGCGTTCCAA
>NZ_LWFU01000221.1:0-422 GCF_001635135.1 Oleiphilus sp. HI0080 | reverse complement strand
GCACACGTTTGTAATGTGCGCAGAGCGATTTAAACAGGGCCAGGCTGCTCCCGCGATGGACAAGGAAAGTAGTGGTTCAGCACAGCATTTTTTATTGCTGGATGAGTTTTATCGCACCGCGATTCTTTTGACGGGTCGTTACCCGTTGTGGTGGCTTGTTCCTCCAGATGCAGAAGGCAGTTACGCTGAAATTACGCAATTATTGCTTGGCAACCGTTTTGTAAAAGAAGCCGATGTCTTAGATTTTGGTAGTACTCATACCATTCCCAAAAGCGAGCTTATTGGAGCCGGCCTGTGGCAGTTGTATAAGAGCCTTGAGTCTCCCTATAAGTCAGCACTGAAGCTATTATTGGCGGAGGTCTATGCGCGCGAGTTGCCCGAGTACCCCTGTTTAAGTGTCGAGTTCAAACAGGCGGTTTACG
>NZ_LWFU01000220.1:0-365 GCF_001635135.1 Oleiphilus sp. HI0080 | reverse complement strand
GCGCTAATTCAGAGTGTCTGCAAAGATGCCGAGCTCTACAGTGGTGATCGTAAACATTCCATTCGCATTGAGCTTGATAGTCTCTCAACTGTGTGGGGCATTGAGAGTCAGTTGCGTTCAGCGGTCTCTAACCTTGTCTTTAACGCTGTGAAATATACCCCGGCGGGTGGCGATGTTTTGATAAAGTGGCTGCAGGATCACGCTGGTTGCCACTTGTTGGTCAAGGACACCGGTTGCGGTTTTGACCCCGTTCATATTCCGCGACTTACGGAGCGGTTTTATAGGGCGGACCCAAGCCGCAACCAGAATACTGGAGGCTCAGGCCTTGGATTGGCCATTGTAAAGCACGTGTTGATTAACCATAG
>NZ_LWFU01000219.1:0-484 GCF_001635135.1 Oleiphilus sp. HI0080 | reverse complement strand
CGTCCATGTTGCGGACCATTAAACGCATCAACGCCGCTAAATCGGGACTCGTCCAATCACCCGTCATGTAACTTTCCGCTGCACCGATGCTTCCACCCGTCAAAATATCTACGTAGCAGGCACGATCAACAATATTCAACTCACCATAAATATCGCTGCCCTCGTTCGAGCCAAATACGTGCCTAACTCCACCATCAATAATGACAAGCTGGCCATACTCTAGACTCTCGAGTTGTTTAAAAACGGCTTTTTTGGCCAAGCTCTGAAAACTGGAACCCTGGCTTGTTGGAAGAGTGGTTGTTTGACTATTCATAGTGTGTTCCTGCTTTCTCATTCGCTAAGTTTGTATCAGCGCTGGATAAGGATGGATGATCATAAAACGGGCTACGCTTGAGCCACAATTTCAAGGCCTGCCAGTAAATGCCGAAGACGACTTTCAGGGTCATAAACGGCTGTTTGAGGATGACGGATGCAGCCGCGGCAA
>NZ_LWFU01000218.1:0-510 GCF_001635135.1 Oleiphilus sp. HI0080 | reverse complement strand
AGGGATCGCCTTGGTAAGGCGCGTCATCAACGCCTCCATGTCACGCTTCAACTGAATGCCCTGCCCGACAGGCAGCTGCAACATCGTTGGGTTTCTAGGCTCCTCGAAATTCACCACATAACACCAGTCAGAGACATCATGCTTCGGCGTGATCTGTCGCTTTAAATAACGCAACATCATGGTTCGTTTGCCGAGCCCTGTCCGACCAATAGCATAGATGTTGTAGCCACTTCCGGGCATTGCCATCGCAAAACGCACCGCTTCTTGCGCACGCTCTTGACCAACGATTTCCTCCAAAGGCTCTAAAGACTTGGTGGAGGCACCTGAGATGCTTGACGGTACGCACTCAGCATACACATCAGAATGGATAAGTTTTTTCACTACGCAACCTTACTCAATGCTTCGAGAGTCGTCATTTTGAAGAGTAGCCTTCACTGTGCACCAAATTATCGAACGGCGCAAAACCACACCGATATTATTAAAGAACATTAAGCTATCGCCGATAAAATA
>NZ_LWFU01000217.1:0-673 GCF_001635135.1 Oleiphilus sp. HI0080 | reverse complement strand
TAATCCATATGATAAATCCGTAGCCACCTACGAGCACCGAACTTAAGATAGGAAAGAAAAATATCGCTATAAACCAAAAAGCATTCCGCTCTTCTTCGCGAGAAATCGGTTTATCTATTTCACTTGGCTCTTCTGTCATGACAGACCTCCCAGCCAAAATAAATCTCAAATACACGCTACAGAACTGCACCGTATACAATTCGAAAACCATTAACAGACTCAAGATAGTACAGATTTTTTGGCTTGCGCAACCAAACACCCGCCTGATGGCGGGAGTAAATGACCTTGGTCAAGTCGAACTAAAACAGCTTGAGCGCTATGACTCTATATCGAGCGAGAAAATGAACACGGGTTACTTCAGTTTACGCGCTCGAAACTTGCGGCCTTTAATGTTGCCCTCATTGAGCATGTTCAGCGCTTTTCTCGCTAAATCTGCTTTTACGGCAACAAAACTCGCGTTTGGCACAATGCGAATTTTTCCTACATCAGAACCATCTAAGCCGCCCTTTGCTGTCAGAGCTCCTAGCAAATCACCTGGGCGCACTTTATCTCGCTTACCACCAGACACTTCAATACTTACCCAGTCCGCTTGAGGATAATCGCCTTTTGCTTTAAAGCTACTAACATCAAGAAACTCTAGCTCCTGCTGACGTTCGTCGGCGAGTCGTTCAAG
>NZ_LWFU01000216.1:0-324 GCF_001635135.1 Oleiphilus sp. HI0080 | reverse complement strand
TTTGCGTTGCTCGTTCACGCTCGGCAACGTCTTGTTGCAGTGCCGAAATGCGCTCATTTGAGCGCTTTATGTAGTCTGCTTCAACATTCATAGTTTGCGCCGTTTTATTGTTATTTGCTGTATTGTTCGGATGTTGTACGGATCGCACATTTTCTTTGTCAATTTCAGCTTCTGGGGCTAGGTTTGTCATCTTAAACCTTGCTAAGTTTTGCGTAGGAAAGCACAAGCCACTTATTGCCGTGCTCTTGAAACATAATTTGAATGCGTGCGTGAGGGCCGCGGCCCTCGTAATTCACAACAGTTCCTTCGCCAAACTTTGGGTGA
>NZ_LWFU01000215.1:0-777 GCF_001635135.1 Oleiphilus sp. HI0080 | reverse complement strand
TTGATACCAATACACTTTCGGCATTGGCCTTTGGCCAGACTGTACTTGCAAAAGCATGCGCTGCAGCCAAAATCGATTTTGACGGTCATGAGGCCCACTCCGCAAAATACGATACTGAAAAAACAGCCGAACTTTTCTGCACGATCATCAATAAATGGAAAACCCTAGGCGGTTGGCCGATAACATACTAAGCGCAGCTAATGCAAAATAGATCATTCAGCCAGTAACAAAAAAGCCGAGCTAAACGCTCGGCTTTTTTGTCTTAACGCTAAGACTTATAAACCTTCAGCATTCTCTGAAAGGTACTTAGCAACACCGTCGGGAGAAGCATCCATCCCTTTGTCGCCTTTGTTCCAGCCTGCAGGGCATACTTCGCCATGCTCTTCGTGGAATTGAAGTGCATCAACCAAACGAATTAATTCATCCATATTACGACCTAATGGAAGGTCATTGACGATTTGCGAACGAACCATGCCTTCTTTGTCGATGAGAAATGCACCACGGAATGCTACACCACCCTCAGACTCCACATCGTATGCTTTACAAATGTCGTGATTCATATCCGCAGCTAGGGTGTAACGAACAGCACCAATACCGCCTTTATCAACAGGAGTGTTTCTCCATGCGTTGTGTGTAAAGTGGGAGTCGATAGAAACGCCGATTACTTCAACTCCACGCTCCTTAAAATCATCCATACGGTGATCAAGCGCGATCAACTCAGAAGGACAAACAAAAGTGAAGTCCAACGGGTAGAAGAAAACCAAACCGTACTTACCC
>NZ_LWFU01000214.1:0-9999 GCF_001635135.1 Oleiphilus sp. HI0080 | reverse complement strand
AATACCCAGCCTGTTAAACTTTGAAGATAGCTGGCAGAGACGACTTTATCGAGCCGGAGGCAGTGCCAATCTCAGTCTAATCAGCAAACCGAAAGGCTGGGAAAATGCCAGCACAGCACTCAAAGTTGATTTTCCAACAACAAAATACCCAGGCGTTAGCGTCCCTCACGTCTTTCCCGATTGGCGGAATTATCATTTTCTCAAGCTCAGTATTTTTTCCAAAAACCAAGACACCATTGCGCTTACAATCCGCATTCATGACAAAAAACACAATCACAGCTATGAAGATCGTTACAACCAGCGTTTTGAAATACAGCCCGGAACAAATGACATCGAGATCGAGTTAAGCGCGGTGCAACATGCACCAAAAGCAAGACAAATGGACATGGGAGAAATCACCGGCCTAGCCATGTTTGCAGCTCAACCAGAAGAAACCTTCTCTCTTTATTTCGACGACCTGCGCCTACAATAAAAAGACGCGTGGCACTTAAACCAGATAAATAAGAGAGGCCATCCTGCCAGAACGCACACCATCTCTTCGAAACGAGTGAAAACGTTCTGCCTCATCGTAGGTGCAGAAATCGCCACCATAAATATGAGCCACGCCTGCTTTAGCGAGTATTATTCGAGCAATCCCATAAAGATCACACAGGTACTTTTCTTTCCCCTCGCCCTGAAGCGCGCCTTGCAACTTAAAGGCCGAGGCATAGACCGCGCCACGAGATTCAAACGCGTTTTTTACTTCTGCGCCCACCTCAAAGTTTCTTTGAGATATGGTCGGCCCCAAAAACGCAATCACCTCGTTTGACGAATCAAAACAGCGCAGAGCCCGTTGAATCACACCTTGCGCCATACCTCGCCAACCGGCATGAACGGCGGCAACGCGAGAGCCGGAAAGATCAGATAACAGTACGGGCATGCAGTCTGCGGTCATCACAACACAGCCTTTTTTAGACATGGTTGTTGTCGCAGCATCTGCGACTATTGGAGATTCACAACACACAGTGCTTTGATCCAAATCTGCAACACGAACGCCATGGACTTGCTTCAACCAAAGAATATCGGTCGACTCAAGTCCGGCCTCATTAGCAAATACCGCCCTATTTTCTGTAACAGACTCAGGATCATCACCAACATGGTCGCCAAGATTCAAGCTCGCATACGGACCGCCGCTCACACCCCCTTTGCGGGTCGAAACGATCGCACGTACATTTTTAGGTGCCGGCCAGTCTGGCGTAATAAACTCGCTGTCCATGATACTCACCTTGAGTGACGCACCAGCCAAAGGTCAGACTTCATCAGCCCGACCAACTAAATCGAGCAGTGCGCGCATATCGTCTGGCAGATCGACCTCCCAACTAACTTCTTCTTCATCAACAGGGTGAATCAGCGTCAGTTTTTTCGCATGCAACGCCTGCCTTGGGAAGGCTTTTAACGCCTCTTTGAATTCTACACTCGTGCCGGCAGGAACTCGCGAGCGACCGGCATATGTCGGGTCACCCACTAGCGGATAACCAATGTGCGCCATATGCACACGAATCTGATGCGTTCTGCCCGTTTCCAGCTTTACTCGAATATGAGTATGGTGCTCAAACTTCTTGATCAATCGATAGTGGGTAACGGCCGGTTTACCAAATGGCGTCACGGTCATTTTCTTGCGATCGCGAGAATGTCGGGCAATGGGCTCATCAACCGTTCCACCCCCCGTCATTACGCCGGTCACCACGGCTTCATACTCGCGACCCATGCTTCGATCTTGCAGCTGCCCAACGATGTGCGCATGTGCTTGCAACGTTTTCGCTACGACCATTAATCCTGAGGTATCTTTGTCTAAACGATGAACAATGCCGGCCCTCGGGACATTGTTGAGTGCCTCATTGTAATGCAGCAACCCATTTACGAGTGTGCCAGAGTAGTTCCCAGCCGCTGGGTGAACGACAAGACCCACGGGCTTGTTCAAGATGAGAATCGACGCATCTTCAAAAACAACATCCAACGCCATCGGCTCAGGAAGCCAATCACCCTGAGCTTCAAGCTCTGCGCTCACCTCAACCAGATCATTCGCTTTGACCTTCTCTTTTGGTTTGTACTGAGAGCCATTAACCGTAATAGATCCCTGCTTTATCCATTGTTGAAGGCGTGATCTTGAATAATCAGGCATGAGCTCAGCAAGTGCCTGATCCAGGCGCATTCCTGAGTGTTCAATGGTGATAACAAAATCTGCTTCTACGCTTTCGCTCATACCTTTGTATTCCGTGCGGCAGAACCCTTACGGAAGGGCTCAAGTTTGTGAGATAATTCGGCATTATAGCTGTCTTGGCAAAAAATCTCTGAGCTAATCACTGCGTCGCCAAGCATATCGAAAATCCAAGAGTAATATTTTATGCGTCAGTGGATAAAACACTGTTTAATTTTAGTTGTGAGCGTCACCTTTCTGGCGGCTTGCAGCTCCGCTCCAAAAAAAGAATCCAGCGAAAAAGAGCTGTACGACACCGCAAAAAGATCCATCAAGCTGCGAAATTTCCAACAGGCAACGATCGCCTTGGAAGAGCTAGAATCGCGGTTTCCGTTTGGCAAATATGCTGAACAGGCACAACTCGATCTGATCTATGCACGCTATAGCGCACTCGACTTAGATGGCGCCATACTCGCAGCCGACCGCTTTATTCGGCTTCACCCGCAAAGCCCAAGCGTCGATTACGCCTACTATCTACGAGGGATCGCGAACTACAACCTCGACGTAGGCATTGCTACGCAGTTCGTTACAGATATCGACATCACCTCGCGAGACCCGGGCAACATGCGTCTCGCTTTTCAGGATTTTTCTCAGCTCATTACTCGCTTCCCACAGAGCCAATATGCCGCCGATGCACGTAAACGTATGGTGCTAATACGAAATCGCCTCGCAGCATACGAGCTACACGCTGCGCGCTACTATATTCGCCGAGAGGCGTATACCGCAGCGGCGAACCGTGCGGCATTTGTCGTCGAAAGTTTCCCAAGTAGCCCTGCAACTGAAGAAGCGCTTGGCATGATGGTGGAGCTGTACGACGAGCTTGGCTTGCAAAAACTCAAAGACGACGCCCTGCTCGTACTAAAAACGAACTATCCAGATGGGATCGCATTTGATCGTAAAGGCGAGTTCAAAAAGCAATTCATAAAACGGGAGGGGCGAACACTACTTAGTGTTATCACCTTCGGCTTTCTGGATTAATCCTAGAACTTTTTCTAAAAGGGTGTAGAAGAGATGACGACAAAATCAGACATTCTTCAAGAGATGCGCGTACTTCCTGAGATTGATGTCGCGCAAGAGATTGAAAGACGCACCGCATTCATCAAACAAACTCTTCACAAGTCGGGAATGAAAACGCTGGTACTTGGCATCAGCGGTGGCATCGACTCTTGCACCTGCGGCAAGCTTGCACAGCGCGCAGTGAACGAGCTGAACGAAGAGCGGGGCGCAAAGGAGTATCAGTTTATTGCCGTTCGCCTACCCTATGGCGAGCAGCGAGATGAACAGGACGCGCAAGACTCCATTGCCTTTATTCAGCCTAGCCGCTCAATCACACTGGACGTAAAACCCGGAACAGACGCGATTCATGAGCAAGTGAGCAAAGCGCTCATGGCAGAAGGTGAGATGCCGGGAGACACCTACAAAGTAGACTTTGCGAAAGGCAATACCAAAGCACGCATGCGCATGGTCTCACAATATTATGTAGCGGGTCTTCTTGGCGGCCTCGTTCTCGGCACAGATCATTCTGCCGAAAACATCACAGGCTTCTACACAAAATACGGTGACGGTGCGGTCGACCTCATTCCTCTTTTTGGCCTCAACAAAAGACAGGTTCGCGCGCTCGCTGACGGTCTAGGCGCACCCGATCATCTTGTGAACAAAGCACCTACCGCAGACTTGGAATGCCATGATCCAGGCAAAGAAGACGAACATGCTCTCGGAGTCAGTTACGACCAAATCGATGATTTTCTCGAAGGCAAAGACGTCGAAGCTTGGGTCGAGGAAAAACTGGTTGGTATTTACAAGGCTACCCAACACAAGCGTCAACCGATCCCGACCATCTACGACTGACCGCAAAATACCTACAAAAAGTAGATTACGACAAAGTTTGAAGGACCGAAGCAAGCGTATACTGCTTGTTTCGAGCTTCTAATTCAGCCGCTTTGTTGAGTCCACTATGCACACTTCAAAAAATAACAATACTGCCCAAGACACGTCATCAGACGAGCAATTCGATTTTGACCAAATTATTATCGGCTCGGGCTTCGGGGGATCTTGCAGCGCCCTTCGCCTTAGCGAGAAGGGCTATCGCGTTCTCGTACTCGAAAAAGGCAAACGCTGGAAAGAAACAGACTTCCCCGAAACAAATTGGAACTTTAAAAAGTACCTTTGGGCGCCCAAACTCGGCATGACCGGCCCATGGCAAATTACACCAACCAGAAAAGTTGTCGCCTTACATGGTTCTGCTGTAGGCGGCGGCTCTCTCATCTATGCCAACACGCACTACATTCCAAAGCCTGAAGTATTCAAAGCGCCACAATGGACGCGCAGTCGGGACAACTGGTACGAATCATTACAGCCCTTTTACGCACTCGCTCAACGGATGCTCGGCACGAGCACAGGTCGTTATGAAGGGCCTGCCGATAAAGTATTGCAAGACGTCGCCACCGACATGGGTAAAGCAGACACCTATGAGTTGGTAAACACCGGTGTCTACTATGAAGATCAAAAGAAGGCGGCCAACGGAAAGAAAGACCCTTATTTTAATGGCGATGGCCCTGAAAGAGAGTCATGCGATTTGTGCGCACGTTGCATGATCGGCTGCCCGAAAAATGCCAAGAATACCTTAGAGAAAAACTACCTGTATTTTGCCGAGCGCAATGGCGTAGAAATACGCGCGGAATCGGAAGTGGTACACATTGAGGTTCTTGAAAACGCACAAGGAAAACGCGACGGCTCGGCAGGTTACGAACTTACCATTCAAAGCTCGACTGGCTGGTTCAAAAGTAGCTACAAGCTCCGTACTCGCGGTCTTGTGTTATCCGGCGGCGTACTGGGCACGCTCAAGCTATTGATGCAAAGTAAATACAAACATCAAAGCCTACCCAAGCTCTCAAACACCTTAGGTCGGGAAGTACGTACTAACTCAGAAACCTTTTATTCAGTTGGCTTTGATACAAAAAACGAGTTCAAAGAGAATGAGATCTCTCGCGGGCTTTCAATCACCTCCGCGTTCAAACCTGACGAGGTCACCACCATCGAGCCCGTGCGTTTCAATAAAGGTTCAGACTCAACATGGCTGACGTTCTCGTTTGTGCCGCTCACTAACGCGGGCGGTATTCCAAGAGCACTACGCTTATTGATTAATGTGCTTCGCAACCCGTTTAAAGCTGTCCGCTTACTCAACCCTGTCGGTAAAACCAAAAATTCAAGCATCCTCATGATCATGCAGAGCGAAGACAGCTACGTGCATGCCAAGTGGAAGCGCGCCTGGACGAAGTTATTTCGCAAGCAGGTAACGATTGAGCAGGAGCCTGGCGACAAGAAACTCACCAACTATTTCGATGTTGGTCAGGACGTTGCAAAGCGATATAGCGAAAAAGCCAAAGGCGATGTTGGCAACGTTGCGTTGGACATACTCGTCAACACGCCACTTACCGCACATATCATGGGCGGCGTTCCGATCGCAAAATCAGCTGACGCAGGTGTTGTAAATGAAGCAGGCGAAGTCTTCGGCTACGAGAATTTACGTGTGCTTGACGGTTCCATCATTCCCGGAAATCTCGCCGTCAACCCATCGCTCACCATACTGGCGTTGAGCGAATATGCGATGGCAAAAGTACCCGTATTTAACGAGAAAAGAGCCGCTGCCATCACGCCGATAGAATTTTCAGAGGCCTTGCCCGGCATGGCCTCTGAAATGCAAGGAAGTGGTGATCTGTTGCGCCAAGCGATCAGACTGAGCGAAGAGCTCGAGGGCAAGCATGTGGAAGCGAAAAAACCGGTCGAGCCTTTGATCGAAGCGTAAGCCCCCTCAAAAAACAAAAAGCCCCGAAGTGCGTCAGCACATCGGGGCTTTTTTACTGCAGCTAAAAATCGCGCGATTGCTTAGCCTACGATTTCAACAAGCTCAATATCAAAAATCAGCGTTTGATATGGACCAATTGCACCACCAGCACCACGCTCGCCATATGCAAGGTGGTAAGGAATATACAACTTCCACTTAGAACCAACATTCATCAACTGAAGCGCTTCTGTCCAGCCTGCAATCACACCGCCAACAGGGAATTCAGTCGGCTCGCCACGATCATAAGAGCTATCAAACTGCTCACCGTTAATAAGCGTGCCACGGTAGTGTGCACGAATCACGCTATCGGAAGTTGGCGTCGCACCAGAACCTTCAGTGATCACTTCGTACTGCAAACCAGACTCTAGAACGGTCACATCATCACGCTTGGCATTTTCAGCAAGGAACGCTTCGCCCGCAGCAGAAAACTCTTTGGCTTTCTCTGCATCAGCAGCTTGCAAACGCTCTTGAATAACACCAAACGCAGCGTTGATTGCTTCACCTTCAATACGAGGAGCTTTCGCGGCAAAACCATCCTCAATACCGGCTAGAGCTGCTTCCAAAGAAACACCTTCGAAAACGCTCGCTAATTGCTGACCCATTTGTAAGCCAACACCGTAGGATGCTTTAGATTCATCCGTCGAAAAGTCTAAATCAGACATACTTGCTCCAAGTTAATTCGTTGAACGAGCAGTTATTGGGGCTGGTTTTTGGAATTAAAGGTTTCACACGACATTTTTGGGTACTTTACCCGGCCCTTAGATTGCTCTTTACATTCAAAGGGCCGTAATATTAGATGGATAGAAACAACAATAAGCTCGCTTCGGCGACATCGAACGTGACGACCTTTATGGCACAGACACTTCCGTCAAATCTAACCGACTTTCAAACGATTCTCGCTCGAGCACAAGAGCGTAAAGGCGGTGCCAAAAATTTGTCTGCACTTCTTCGGTCCCCCCTCACAAGCACAGAACTGACGAACATCCCTGAGGATCGCTACCTCTCAGCGATAACGCGCTGTATTAACCGCGCCGGATTCAGCTGGAAAGTGATCGATCAAAAATGGCCGGAGTTTGAAGAAGCTTTTTTCGGCTTTAAAGTCGATACGCTGGCCCTTCTCTCAGATGAACAGTGGGAGGCCTATCTCGATGACCGCAGGGTCGTCCGTTCTGGTCAAAAAATAAAAGCGTTACGCGACAATGTATCGTTTGTATATGACCTGCGCTTTACCGATAAAGGCATTGCCCAGCTCATTGCGAACTGGCCTACCGACGACCAAATCGGTCTAATGGCGACGCTCAAAAAACGTGGATCAAGACTTGGCGGCAACACAGGCCAATACTTTTTGCGCATGATGGGCAAAGACAGCTTCGTACTGAGTCGCGATGTTATTCTCGCGCTCCAAAGCGCAGGCCTCGACATTAAAGCAGAGCCGAGCTCGCAAAAAGAGATGAAGCTCATACAAGCCGCGTTTAATGAATGGCACCAACAAAGCCAGCTCACTTATACACAACTAAGCCAAATATGCGCATTTTCAAATGGCGATAATTATCTTTGATATATGGGCTTACCGGCTCGCGAAACTTCGACAAAAAACGGAGTTACTTTAAGCGTAAATAGAGTAGTAAAACATGTCCGTACCAGTTCTTTGGGGTTCACGCCTGTCACCCTATGCGTTAAAGCTTGAAGCGGCATTGCAGTACAAAGGCATCGCTTATCGACGCCTTCCTGCGCAAGGAACGCACTTCGAAAACGCGCGCCTAATGCTCCGTCTTGAAACGGCCAAAAGGCTTGGCGAGGTGATTCGCTATCCGGTAGTGGAAGACGCCTTTGATGAATACCCTTTACTGCCCTACTTTTCATACGACAAACGCACATTTGAATACGACAGTAGCAGTATATTGCTCCGCATGGAGGCCGAACATGAGGGCCATTCAATTGTTCCCAATGATCCAGCGCATCATTTTCTAGTCCGCTTTATCGACCACGCGTTTAACGACTTCGGGCTGTATCTCGTTCACCACATGCGTTGGGTTGGTTCGGCCAAGTCGAATCGCATGGGCAGACGCCTTGCTGCAGAATTCAAAACAGCCTTGCCGCCCGGCGGCGCTTGGCTGCTCTCACGCACCTTTCCCACACGACAAGTAAAACGCCTCCCCTACCTCATGAGTGTCGCACCTCAAGGCTACAAAGCGGGTGTAAAGTCCAGCTTAACGCCCCCTAGTAAACGGGATTTTCCAGAAACACATACGCTACTAGAACAAAGTTGGAAGGCGATCCTTGAGGCAATGGAGCTTGTGCTAGCCCAGCAAAACTATTTGTTTGGTGACCGATTCACTTTGGCCGACGCCAGCGCCTATGGGCAACTGGGTATGAATTTGGTCGACCCAGAGGCGGCTGCTCGCATGAAAGACATCGCACCACAAACATTTCACTGGCTTGAGCGAATCCAAAACGGCCAATTTGTCGAAACTAATAGAGAATCCGATGCGCCACTTCAGATCAACTCGCGGCTCGACAATCTCTTAAATGTATTGATGGGAACCTATGGCGCGTTGATGGTGCAAAACGAGCGCGCCTTCATCGTTGCTGAGGCAAACGGGCAAACCCGCTTTAACGAAACGGCATTTGATGCCGGTGAGGCGCTATATATAGGCAAACTGCGCGGCTATCCGTTTCGTACTGTCATCAAGGCCTTCCAAGTGCGACCTTGGCGAGAATTAAAGCAGCAGTGGCAATCGTTAAACGAAGCCGACAAGGCGATCATCAAGCAACATATGCAGCTAAGCGAATTATTTGAATCAACTGAATCTCGCAAGTAAGGAGAATGTTAATGACACACCAGTGCAGCTGCCCTTGCGGCAAAACCGCATTCACCGTTGAGAAGCCCCCTTTTGCACGCTTTTACTGCCACTGCGAGATATGCCAAAAACTTTATGACAAGGCTTATTCAGACGTCACGATTGTGCGCAGCAAACACGTACACCTTGAGCACCCAGACGTCGATTTTAAAAAATATCGCTTACCGCCCGCGCTCGATCGTGGCACCTGTAAAGCCTGCGGTAAGCCTGCAGCTGGCTTTTTAAAAGGCATTCCTGGCCTTGGTTTAGCGTTTATTACAGCCGACAACTTCCACGACGCCTCGATACTACCCAAGCCATTGGGTCACGTGTTTTATCATCGCAAACAAGCGGAGGTGAACGACGCATTGCCGAAAGTCAGCGGTTACTTCTCCAGCGAGATCGCTGTTTGCAAGTGGGCCTTGCCTCGGCTACTAAAGGATTAGCTGGTATACAATGCAGTCAGATCTATTTCCTTCCGAGAACATTCAAACACTCTCTAGCAGCTTCCCCAAAAAAATGGTGCTTATTGATTGCGAGACAACCGGCGGAAAGCCCAGCCAACATCGAGTGATAGAAATCGGATTACTGTTGATAGACGACGGCCAGATAACTGATCGCTGGCAAACCTTTCTTGACCCGGAGCGAGAACTACCTCCATTTATCACCAAGCTTACGGGCATCTCGCCCCCCATGTTAGTTGGCCAACCACACTTTGCCGATGTCGCAGAGACACTGCGAGAGAAACTCAAAGACCGAATTTTCGTTGCGCACAATGCGCGCTTTGACTATGGCTTCATCAAAACCGAGTTTGAGCGCGCAGGCATCGCTTTTAATGCCAAAACACTATGCTCGGTAAAGTTCAGCCGTGCCCTGTACCCGCAATTTAAGCGCCATGGCATTGATCAAATCATCAAACGTTTTGACTTTTCAATTGAGAACCGACATCGCGCAATGGACGATGCGGACATCATCTGGAAGCTGTTTGTTAAATCCACGCAGCTTTACTCTGATGAAGAACTCGCAAGTGCACTCGGCCCGATTTTAAAGACACCCTCTCTGCCGCCAAAGATCAAACA
>NZ_LWFU01000213.1:0-531 GCF_001635135.1 Oleiphilus sp. HI0080 | reverse complement strand
CAAAGCAGTTAATGATGTGTGTAAGTTCGTCTTGTTCATGCCGCTAACGTTATACTCGGATTAATGATTTGTAAACAGCTGACCCAAACTTTTGCGTCATAGCAAACATACGTCGAGAGACTCTCAGCACATTTGACTAGGAAAAGAAATGATGACGGATATTGATGCTGCACTCACGCTGGCCAAGACGACCGCAATTGAAGCAGGACAGCTTATTAAGAAAATGCGGAACGAAGGTGCGCTCCAACATCAATACAAAGATCAGCAAGAGCTCGTCACTAATGCAGATCTCGCCGCCGACAAGTTCATTATCGAACGCATCAAGCAGGTCTTCCCAAATCATCGCTTTCTAACCGAGGAGACGTGCACAGATAAGAGCATCAGTCACAACCTAGATTCGCCAATTTGGATCGTAGACCCGATTGATGGAACAGTAAATTATGCACATGGGCATCAAATGGTGGCCGTTAGTATTGCGTTTGCATGCGATGGAGATGTGCAGTGCGGCGCTGTTTACAATCCATTTATGGA
>NZ_LWFU01000212.1:0-295 GCF_001635135.1 Oleiphilus sp. HI0080 | reverse complement strand
TTAAGGGTTGGTTCACAAGATTCTTGTTAAAAGTGAAAAAACCTTAAATAAGCCCAATTAGTGCTTGCATGCCAAAAAAGGCGTCAATATAATACGCCCCACTTAAAGCAGGCGTGCACTGCGCTTGTTAGTATTTGACTTTATTGATGTTTTTCTAAAGTCACTCCTGTTGCGGGAATAGCTCAGTTGGTAGAGCACGACCTTGCCAAGGTCGGGGTCGCGAGTTCGAATCTCGTTTCCCGCTCCAAATTTTCTTCCTAGTTTGTCTCCTTACCCTTATAGTTGGTTCGCCCTA
>NZ_LWFU01000211.1:0-301 GCF_001635135.1 Oleiphilus sp. HI0080 | reverse complement strand
CTACATTGACCGTCGATGAACCGATCAAACTAATTGCCGGTGGAGTAGTGTCGGCAACGATGACAGTTCTAGTCACTTGGGCTGCAAAGTTGCCTGCGACGTCACTGACGTTGTAGGTGACCGTATAGGTTCCGGGAATATTCGTGTTGACTGGATTATTAGTCGAAATAGATCCGGTTAATGGGCCATCAACTGAATCAGAGGCAGTGGCTCCAGCGTCGTTGTACGTGTCGCCTTGTTCAATGTTCACCGTCGGTGCGCCAACGAGGGTAATGACTGGAGGCGTTGTGTCGGCAACAAT
>NZ_LWFU01000210.1:0-428 GCF_001635135.1 Oleiphilus sp. HI0080 | reverse complement strand
TTAACGGGGATGTGTGTTTTGATCAGGTCTGTTTTCGTTATGCGCCTGATCGTCCAGAGGTGTTAAAGGCGCTGTCACTCAATGTGCAAGCCGGAGAGGTGATCGGCATTGTTGGTCGCTCCGGATCGGGCAAAAGCACCCTTAGCAAGCTCATTCAGCGCTTGTATGTTCCAGAATCCGGTCGGGTTCTGGTTGATGGTGTTGATCTGGCTCAGGTCGATACCGCATGGCTGCGCCGGCAGGTGGGTGTGGTGCTGCAAGAAAGCCGCTTGTTCAATCGAACTGTCAAAGACAATATCGCCTTAGTTGACCCAAGCATGCCGATAGAGCGGGTAATTCAAGCTGCCAAATTGGCGGGTGCGCACGAGTTTATTCTTGAGTTACCCGAAGGTTACGACACCATGGTCGGCGAGCAAGGCGCATCATTA
>NZ_LWFU01000209.1:0-515 GCF_001635135.1 Oleiphilus sp. HI0080 | reverse complement strand
CGAAGGCGGTTCGGATCTTATGGTACGGGATCTTGGCGTTTACGATACGAATAAGAACGGCATCAAAACGGTTGGTTCAAATGGCGTGTATTTTTCTCATGTCGCAGCAGTTTGGACGGTAGGTCGTTTGTCTGACGAAACGCCAAAGCGTTTGCTAGCGGACAGCCCTGGGGCTTATGGCCTATACCCAGTGAACTCCAAAAACATCGTTATCGAAGATACATTCTCTTGCGGCTCACGTGATGCAGGTATTTATGTAGGGCAGTCTGAAGATGTTGTAGTACGTAATAACCTCGTGGAGTACAACGTAGCAGGTATTGAAATCGAAAATACCGAGAACGCTGACGTTTATAATAACGACGTATACGATAATACCGCGGGATGGAGCCCCGTCACACGTAATATCAATATCCACAATAACTCCCTTTCACAAAACTCTACTGATCCGGGTGGCAAATTGCTTGAAGAAGCCGGTGTCATTGCGGGTTACGAAGCCTACTACGGAGCAGGGAGCT
>NZ_LWFU01000208.1:0-730 GCF_001635135.1 Oleiphilus sp. HI0080 | reverse complement strand
AGATTCAAGTGACAGTCGATCAGTTCTGTGGTCGGTACCTTCAAAAGAAAATTATCGCGGTATCAGAAGAGCTAGCGCATAAACTTCAAGTTGATTACCCAAAGCAGCACATTACGGTAATTGAAAATGGCGTAGACCTCGAGGCGCTCAAAGACGTAAAAGCAGATGCTCCTTTTTTGCTTCATGAGCCCAAGGTAAAGGTAAAGCATGTCGGCATTGTCGGACGGCTAGTGCCAGTAAAGCGTGTTGATATTTTCTTGGATATGGCGAGCGAGCTAGTAAACTCAGAATCGACAGATCAAGTGTTAAAGTTCCATGTTATTGGCGATGGGCCGCTGCGGTTACAGCTAGAAAAGAGGGCGGAGCAACTAGGCTTATCCGATGCGGTTACCTTTCATGGGCATATTAAAAACGTCGCCTCTTATATTAAAAGCTTGGATGTGCTCGTCATGTGTTCCGACCACGAGGGCTTACCGATGACATTGCTTGAGTCTATGGCTCTAGGTACACCAATCGTTAGTCATAACGCAGGAGCCGTGACTGAAAGCTTTGAGCAAGGCGAGGGGGGCGTTCTATCAGAGGAGCATGAAGCCTCGTCTTATGCCTCAGCCTTATATAAACTACTCACTAGTGACTCAAAGGTTTTGCCCGCAAAACCAAACAGTGCTTTGGATAACGCCCAAGCAATTATTGCTCTATATCGCGAGATCTCTCTATGAAGGCTCAAGAC
>NZ_LWFU01000207.1:0-453 GCF_001635135.1 Oleiphilus sp. HI0080 | reverse complement strand
GGGGCATAAGCTGGGATTGACGATTGTGGCAGAAGGTGTTGAGACCGCGGAGGCTTGGCAGATTTTAGAAAAATGGCACTGTGACAAATTGCAGGGGTACTTTATCGCTAAACCTCAACCAGCTGCAGAGTTTATAGCTTGGTTGGATGCTTACAGCTTGCCTGATTGTCGTGCTGATGCTGAAACATAAGGAAGGGCGCTTAGTGTGCAACTACTCTTTTCTGACGCTTTAAGCTCTCGGATCAGACTAGCTTCTTTCTGCCCGTGCTGGCTGCAAGGCGCCGCATTGTGCATATGGCTAGCGAGTAGTGGGCTGGTTGCAGCAGAGCAAGCGCATCGGTTCGACACAAGTCTCACCTTGATTGGCAACTACAACGACAGTGATATGAGTTGGCTGAACTATGGCTTAGGTCGTTTTGCCTATGGCCAGTCTGGCCCAGACAACGCGGCGGC
>NZ_LWFU01000206.1:0-8494 GCF_001635135.1 Oleiphilus sp. HI0080 | reverse complement strand
GCCACTGAAAACCAAGGGGAAAGGCATATCGCGGTTTTTTGGGTGTAAGAGTACGCCCAGAATATAGAGAATCTCTTCTGCCGTTCCAACACCACCGGGAAATACGATGATTGCATGTCCCAAGCGCACAAACGCTTCGAGTCGTTTTTCGATGTCGGGCAAAATGGTCAACTCATTTACGATTGGGTTAGGCGATTCTGCCGCGATAATGCCCGGTTCGGTGACGCCTATGTAGCGACCAAGGGCATGACGCTGTTTTGCATGGCCAACGGCTGCTCCCTTCATTGGGCCTTTCATCGCTCCGGGTCCGCAGCCAGTGCAAATATTCAGTGCGCGCAGCCCAAGCTGATAGCCCACCTCTTTGGTGTAATCGTATTCGGTTCGACCGATCGAATGCCCGCCCCAGCAGACCACGATGTCTGTCTCGCAGTTGGTTTTTAGAAGGTTCGCGTTGCGCAATAGATGGAAAATAAAGTTGGTAATGTGTTCTGAGTATTTTAGATTCAGGTTGTTGTTTTTGATCAGGACATTCTCGGTATAGATAATGTCGCGCACGACTGAAAACAAATGATTGTTGATGCCCTGAATCATATCTCCGTCAACAAAGGCGTTTTCAGGCGCGCTTTTTATGTCTAGTTTAATGCCACGAGGCTGCTGAATAACCTGAATAGCGAAATTCTTGTAGGCTTTTAGCAGGCTCTCGCCGTCATCGCTAATCGAACCGGAATTCAGCACCGCGAGTGCGCAGCGTCGAAAAGTTTCTTGAAGGTGCCTGTTTTTTTTGTTGCGCAGCAGACTGACCTCGTGCCGTGACAGTATGTCCATACTGCCTTTTGGCGTTACACGAGCGTCTATTCCTTTCTTTGTCATTATTTGTCTCCAATACTACGTTTGCTGCATGATCTCTCTCAGTATAGCGGCACGCGCGAGTGAAGAAGTGTAAATTGGCGCAACTTTGATCTTTATTTCATATAGAATACGCCGCCTAAAAAATTTGGTTTGAGAGCTGCCATGAAATTTATCGTCAAACTTTTTCCAGAAATCACCATCAAGAGCAAACCCGTGCGCCAACGCTTGGTAAAACAGCTACGTCAAAACGTACAGGTTGTTCTATCAAAAGAAACCGATGGCGCTAAAGTGCAAGGTTTTTGGGATAAGATCGAGGTGCGTTTACTGCCGGACTACGCGGCAGATGAGCCAAAACTGATCGCTGCCTTGCAGCGCATTCCGGGGATCGCAAATATTCTTAAAGTAGAGAGCCATGAACTTGAAGGGATTGACGATCGTTTTGAAGATATTGCAGACATCTGTATTAAAACTTATGGCGATCAAGTAAGCGGGAAGAGCTTTGTGGTTCGCGTGAAGCGCGCAGGGCAGCACAGCTTCGCATCTACGGATCTAGAACGTTATCTTGGCGGTGCCTTTCTTCAGAACACCAAAGCATCTCGAGTGGAATTAAGAGAGCCGGATGTGGCGATCAAGCTCGAAATACGTGACCAAACCTTGTATGCCATTGCCGAACGGTATGAGGGCTTGGGTGGTTTCCCTATTGGCACGCAAGAACCGGTGTTGTCCCTAATTTCTGGCGGATTTGATTCGACGGTATCCAGCTATTTGACGATGAAGCGCGGTTTGAAAACGCACTTCTGTTTTTTCAATCTCGGCGGAGATGCGCACGAAATCGGCGTGAAGCAGGTTTCGCTGTATCTTTGGGAAAAATATGGTCGTTCACATCGTGTTCAGTTTGTGACGGTGCCGTTTGAAGGCGTGGTCGCCGAGATTCTGAAGAATGTTAATCACTCCCACATGGGGGTGATACTGAAGCGGATGATGATGCGCGCGGCACAAGAGGTGGCGGATCAACTGAATATTCAAGCGCTTGTTACCGGAGAGTCGGTTTCTCAGGTGTCGAGCCAGACAATCACTAATCTGAACGTAATTGATAAGGTGTGTGAAACGCTGGTGCTACGTCCGCTGATTACCATGGATAAGCAGGATATTATTCGTCTTTCGACCGACATTGGGACGGAAGAGTTTGCGAAAAATATGCCTGAATACTGCGGTGTGATTTCAGATCGCCCAACAACCTGTGCGAAGCTGGATCGCGTCTTGGAGGAAGAATCGAAATTCGATTTTGACGTGCTCAAGCAAGCGGTTGAAGACGCATATTTTATGAAGATTGATCAGGTCATGCGACAGCAGAAAAACATCGTCGATGTCGAGGTGACAAATCTGCCTCATGTTGGCGATGTGGTGATTGATATTCGAGGCGCTGAGGAGCTAATAAAAGCACCATTGACGCTGACAAATAACGAGATCGTGCACATCCCGTTTTATGAGTTAATGAGTGAGGTAGAGCGCTTGGATAAGTCCCAGCGCTACTTGATCTATTGTGAGAAAGGCACCATGAGCCAGCTGCATGCAAGCCACCTGAAAGGCATGGGTTATACAGTCGCTGTATTTAAGCCCTGATGCTGATTGCTAGGGTTGCTTTGCATCCCTAGCTGCCAACAAAGCCAAACGTGTATTTGCCTAGCAGCGGTGAAGCTCTTGTCTTCTAAAGGCAGCATATGCCCAAAGCCCTGTAAACGATGAAAGTGACGGCCCTGGCCAAGATGGCGAGCCAGACGTCGTGCAACTCTTGGTGAGCAATATTGATCATCGCTACCGGCGATGGTCATGATGGGGCAGGAGATTTTTTCGCGCTCTATAGATGCACTCGATTTAGTATTAAGGTACCAAAACCAGGTCTGATGAATGGCTAGGCCTGATTCGTAACAGAGATACCCATAGAATTTCTTCGCCGTCTCATCATTGAGTTTATTGAACAGAAGATTTCGTGCCGCGCGGAATGTCGGCTTAATACCCCGTTTCCAAAAGAAGGGGGTAGTGCATGTATCAACAAGCGCTCGGGCTGGAGGAAGTGCGGAACCGATAGGAGAAGGCGCCTCGGGCGAAAGGAGCAGTAATGCGTCAGGATCAACACGCATAGCCAACTGAAGCGCCAAAACGGCACCCATACCGTGACCAGCGACAACGATTTTGCCACCATTGATAGCGATGGCGCGAAACTCTTCTTCTAGATAATCCAAGTAGTCAACAAGACTCAGACCTTCGGGATGTTGCGGCTGGTTTCGAGAAAAATGCTGGGGCAGTGCAAGCGCTTTCGTCTGATAGCCAAGCGCATGAAAATAATTCTGATACTGTTCCCATATACGGGGGGTTGTCCAAAATCCATGCACGAAAATAAGTGATGTCATGATACTACTCCTTGATCGCGTATTTTCGTCATGCACGCCTTTGAATTCAAGCTATTAAATCATCGAAAAACGGTCACACGAGCCCCATTTCAGTGCAGATTCTTTATTTCCTCTAGGAACCTCCTCCTCATAGGTGTCGGTCTACGATACTGACTACGCCATAAGGGGCGAGCAGTGTATTTTGATCTGTTGGAGGATAAGGCTTTTTGCGGCAGTTGAGTGTGAGAACTCTACATCAACACCAGCTAGCTTCGTGCTCCGGATTTTTCAAAAGCTCCTCAACATTAGCGTGCAGTACCCGATACCCAACATTACCGTATAGTACTTGTCGATTGTTGTTCATAACAAAACTTGGGCTTCCCGCGATATTTTGTTGGCTCGCCTTTCGATAGTCAGAGAGTAGCATTGCTAACGCTGTGCCGTTATCTATGCTCGTTCTTAGTCGGTTGACCTCCAGCCCGTGTTGTTTTGCGATCTCCAGCAAAACGGGTATCTGAGATATATCTAACGCTTGCATAAAGAAAGCTTGCCTTAGCGTCAAAGCGAAGGCCTTTGCCTTGTCTTGTCCATAGCTGAGTGAAATCGCTTTGATAAACATATGTGCATTAGCAGAAGTGCTTGGTCGAACTTCTGTCCAGAGACGGTCGTTAACTGTCGCATTGTCGTATGGTTGCACTGCATGCATTACGTGTTGAGCAAATCCTTCATAACTGCCTCGCTCCGTCCATTGCAGCTCTATTCTCTTAGCGACGTCACCAAAAAGATCAATGTAATAGTGGTTGATGGCAATCTGGTCACCAAATTGTTCATGTAGTTCGTCCAGTCGACGCTGAGCAATCCAAGCCCAGACGCAAAGCAGATCAGTGTAGTAGTCGATTACAATCGGGGGGCTCATAAAATCTCTACCTCGTTTTACTGAGAATGTACGGTTTGAATTAATTGTCTGCTTGTGCGGACAAGACTTGATCAAGAGCGCAGGTAATGACTATTACGTTGGTATAGCCCACTCTTTGAAGTTGCTCGGCGGCCAGTGTCGCACGTGCTCCAGTGGAACAATGAATATAGATCGGCGTGTCTGCTGAGCAAGCGTGCTCTCCAATTTTCATTTCAATTACGCCGCGAGGAATATTGACGGACTTGGGAGCGCTTACTTCAGCTACTTCACCAGGTTCCCTGACATCAATGATGATCGCCTTCTTAGGAAGGTCATTCAGGCATTCACTGGCGGTTGCGCAATTTAAGTTGGTTCGCGCTTCCTGAATCAATTGCGGAATGGATATAATCATGTATGGCTCTTCTCTCTTTGAGAACTCTATGATGGATGCAGAGTCATTATGCACGAGTATCAGGAAAGTGTAACGGATCGCTTACTCCCGATCTAACGTCAGATCTTGTTGTAGAAAAGGCATAAGTAAAAGCTTTAGTTCGTCTTCTGAATTGCTTGTGCCTGTGATGCAAAAACAAAAAAAATATGAACTTCTCGCAAAGCGCCGAGTCTCTACTTGCGACTGTGTTAAAAAATAGCGCATTCCAAAACAAATAACTTTGAGAGGATCAAGAGATGACAACAGTAAGCAAACTCACTAAATCAACAATTGCAGGCTTAGTAACTTTAGGCGTAATGGGCGCATCTTCAGATGCACTTGCAGGCAAGCCGGGTTTCGAGAAATGTCAGGGTATCGCGAAAGCAGGCATGAACGATTGTGGTACTAGCAAGCACAGCTGTGCAGGCCAAGCTGCGACCGATGGCGATCCAGAAGAGTGGGTGTATGTGCCAGAAGGAACGTGCAAAAAAATTGTAGGCGGCAAAGTTAAGTAAGTACTGCTTTGGCGCGGGGTCGGGTCTATGGGTTCGAAAGTATCAGATCAAAAGCTAGAGGGCTTAGGACTCGGTCTACGCGCGAAACATTATCAGGATATTCTCACTTCTGATTCTAATCCTGATTCCAGCTCTAGTATCAGTCCAGAGTGGTTTGAGGCATTGACCGATAACTATCTCGGTGATGGCGGCATGCCGCTATATTATTTGGGGCAGATAGCCGAACGTTTTCCATTGAGTTTTCATGGTGTTGGTTTGTCTTTAGGATCAACCGACCCGCTAAACGAGGATTATCTTCAGCGCTTGGCCCGTTTGGTAAAGCAATTCGATCCGCAGCTTGTTTCCGACCATTTGTGCTGGAGCAGCGCCTCGGGCATTCACGGTCATGACCTTTTTCCAATGCCATATACCGAGCTTGCTGCGCGACATATTGCAGAGCGAATACAGCAGGTGCAAGAGCGCTTGGGTCGGCAGATATTGATCGAGAATGTGTCGAGCTATCTGCAATTTGGTGAAAGCTATCTCAGCGAAGTTGAGTTTTTATGTGAGGTTGTAGAGCAAGCAGACTGTTTGCTTTTATGCGACCTCAACAATATTTACGTTAGTGCAAAAAATCACAACTTTGATGCCTTTGATTACCTCACACGTCTTCCTGCATGTCGGATAAGAGAGCTGCATTTGGCAGGTTTTGAAGATCAGGGCTCGCACTTACTCGACACGCATGGAGCCTCGGTGCATGACAATGTTTGGACACTCTACGCGGCAGCTTTGGCGCGTTTTGGTCGTGTTCCGACCTTGATTGAATGGGATACTAATATTCCCGAGTACTCAGTGCTTTTAGATGAGATGAAAAAAGCGTCGGTATTTTGGGAGGCTGCGCGTGATGTCGCTTGAACACCTCCAGGACGCATTTATCCGTGGCGTTTACTCCGGCCAGTTAGACGAAGCAGATCGGCTGATTCAAGCAAGTGGGCGGCTCAGTCCGACGCAACAATTCGAGATCTACATGGGCAGTGTCACGGGCAATCTTGTTGCCGCATTGGGGGATATTTTTCCAAGAGTGAAGACGGCCTTGGGCGACACATTTTTTGATGCGCTTTCGCGTCGATATATAAAATTGAACCCTTCGAGATCTTGGAGTTTAGATCACTACGGGGCGCAATTCTCTCAATTTTGTCGCGATTTCAAACCTCTGGCGGCCTACCCCTACATCCCGGATTTAGTCTCTGTCGATTGGGCCTGGCACATGGCATTTCATTGCAAGGATGCGCAAGCAATCGATGCAAGCCATCTGCAATCGATGTTGAGTTCGAGCCCAGACGCGCGCTTTATGTTGCACCCAAGCGTCGTGTTGATTGACTCCGATTATCCGATTTTCCAGCTCTGGCAGTTCAATGAGCGCGCGCGTGAAGGGCGTAATGAGGAAAATTTCCAGCTCGATCAAGGCGCTGAATGCATGTTGATTTGGCGGACGGGCCTTCGTGTTGAGACCAAAGCGCTCAATCGCATCGATCGCTTTTTACTTAAAGCTTTTCGTCAAACACCAGATCAACCACAGACGCTGGAGCAGGCTTTTGAGCGCGCGTTGATCGCCTGTGAAAAAGAAGATGACTTTGCCATTGAGCAGCTGAGCACTAGCTTGTCATTGTTTATAAATCTTGGATTGCTTTGTGAAGCCGGTAATTCGAGCGACCTGAGACAGAGTAATAGGAGGTTTTAAATGAGTACGACTGAGACTATCGCATCATTTGTATCTGGAGGTATCCGTATTATCAACCAGGCGCAGGACGGCTTATCGGTTGTTTTTCGATTGGCTATGGCTCAAGTATTTTGGGCGGCTGGGATGAGTAAGATTGCGTCTTGGAGTTCTACGCTGGATTTGTTTGCCTATGAGTACGCGGTACCTTTGATTCCTTCCACAATGGCTGCCTATATGGCGACAGGTGCCGAGCTGTTGTTTCCTGTCCTGCTTGTCCTTGGTTTAGGGACGCGCGTCGCGGCCGGCGGTTTGTTTATCTTGAATGCGGTTGCTGCAATCAGTTATCCAGATATTAGCCCCGCGGGCATGAATGATCATTACTTCTGGGGTGCGGTGCTTTTGAGTGTGTTTTTTTACGGTCCGGGGCGCTTGTCGATCGATCACTTTATCGCGCGCAAGTGGAAGGCTTGATCTTTGTGGGCATTTCACGCGTAATATCGAGACAACAAGCATTGGGGTAGATGTGTGGACATAGGCGATCATCGCAGAGAGTATATGAGTGAAGGAATCGATGATTCCTCCATGAATTTAAATCCGGTCAAACAATTCGAGCTTTGGTACGCGCAAGCGAAAGAGGCTGGCATTGAGGACGCAAACGCCTTTAGTTTGGCAACGGCGACTGCTGATGGATTTCCATCCGTTCGAACAGTACTCCTAAAGTTGTTTGACGATGAGGGCTTTGTGTTTTTCACCAACTACAACAGCCGCAAAGCAAAAGAGATTAAGGGCAACGCACAAGTAGCGATGCTGTTTCCTTGGTTGCCTTTAAACCGCCAGGTTCGAATAGAGGGAAGCATCGAAAAAATTTCGAGTGTTGACTCGTTTAAATATTTCGCCGGAAGGCCAAGAGGCAGTCAAATTGGCGCTTGGTGTAGTGATCAAAGCGACGTGATTGAATCTCGTGGATTTCTAGAACAGAAGTACCGGGAGGCGGCTGAAAAGTTTAAGCAGGGCTCGATTCCCTTGCCCTCATTCTGGGGTGGTTATCGAATCAAGCCAGTGTCGATTGAGTTTTGGCAAGGACGCGAAAGCCGCTTGCATGATCGTTTGGTTTATCGTAAATCCGACGAGGGCGGTTGGAGTATTTCCAGGTTGGCCCCTTGAGTCTCGGCCGTCGGTGTAAAAAGGAGTAGTTCCAAAAGTTTTGCTCTGGTGTGTGTTGATGTGGTCACGTTCGTCGCACGCGCTTCGTTTTGAAGGCGGGAAAATTCCGCCTCTAGAGACTCCAGCTTGGATTGCGTTTGTGCAAGCTGCGCATTTCGTTCTTCAATAGTACTCGTGTTTGACACCATGCGCTCCTGCGTAATGTTTAGTACTCTCGACAGCTTATCGACGTGCGCTTCGGCAACTTTTACTTGTTGGAAATACTGACGCTGCTGGTCTATCTGCTCATAGGCGAAATAGCCCGCTGCAACGCAGGTAATAAGTAGCAGAGGTGCAATTAAAGAAGCTTTGTTTCGTTTGGCCAAGCGTTGGCGGTGGCGCTGCGTTTCGAAAATCTGCTCACGCTTTTCTAACAGCAATTGTTGCTCTGCTAACTGCTGCTCTCGCGCCAATAACTCTTTCGCTTTGTTTTGCGTTGCTCGTTCACGCTCGGCAACGTCTTGTTGCAGTGCCGAAATGCGCTCATTTGAGCGCTTTATGTAGTCTGCTTCA
>NZ_LWFU01000205.1:0-16906 GCF_001635135.1 Oleiphilus sp. HI0080 | reverse complement strand
TGATTGGTCGAAATAACAAGCTGCCTTGGTATCTTCCCAACGATTTAAAATACTTCAAACAGGTGACGATGGGCTTGCCGATTGTCATGGGCAGAAAGACGTTTGAATCGATTGGTAAGCCCCTTCCAGGGCGAACCAATATTGTGGTTACGCGAAATACTGATTGGTCGGCAGACGGTGTTCGGGCGGTGCATTCGTTAGAAGAGGCCTTTGAACTGGCAGAGTCTATTGCCGAGATTGATGGTCGAGAAGAGTTAATGATTATCGGCGGCGATCAAATTTATCAGAGTGCGTTGCCGTTAGTCGATCGAATGTATTTAACGGAAGTGCACGCGCATGTTGATGGCGATGCCTATTTTCCTAAATTTGATCCCGCGGATTGGCATGAAATCGGTCGCGAGGATTTTTCGGCAGCAGACCCCAATCCCTACGATTACAGTTTTGTGGTTTACGATCGCAAATAGCGATTCCGGTTTTAGCTGTTTGCTCGTCTGTTAGCGATGACTGAGCTTGATGAAGCGCGCGAATCGGTGGAGGCTTGAAAGCACGAAGAATAAGTCGCGAGCGTTCTCATTCTTCGTCCTGTTCCGGCTTTCCTTGGTTAGTCGAGCATATCCAGATTACGCACACCGCCTTTGTCTGCACTTGTTGCAAGCAATGCATAGGCTTTCAAGGCGCCCGATACTTTTCGGGTTCTCGTCTCAAGCGGCTTCCAGGCATCTTTACCTTTGGCATCCATCGTTTCTCGACGAGCGTGAAGCTCCGCATCGCTCAGTTTTACATTGATGCTCCGCTCGGGGATATTGATTTCAATAATGTCACCCTCTTCGATCAAACCAATCGCGCCACCCGCGGCGGCTTCTGGTGAGCAGTGTCCAATAGAAAGGCCAGACGTACCGCCAGAGAAACGACCGTCAGTTAGAAGAGCGCAAGCTTTACCAAGACCTTTCGATTTTAGATAGCTCGTAGGGTAGAGCATCTCTTGCATTCCAGGTCCGCCCTTGGGGCCCTCATAACGAATAATCACAACATCTCCCTCTGCGACTTCATCGTTTAAGATGCCTTTAACCGCGGAGTCTTGGCTTTCAAATATCTTCGCTTTTCCTGAGAAAACATGAATGGATTCGTCAACGCCGGCGGTTTTTACGACGCAACCGTCAGTGGCTATGTTGCCGTACAGAATCGCTAAGCCGCCTTCTAGTGAGAAGGCATTTTCGATCGATCGGATACAACCTTCTTTACGATCTCCGTCAAGGCTCGGCCAGCGGGTAGACTGGCTGAAAGCGGTTTGTGTTGGGATGCCTGCGGGGCCCGCTTTGAAAAACTCGGCGACCTCTGGCGAGTTGTTTTGCATGATGTCCCATTGTGCTAACGCATCTTTCATGGTCGGAGCATGAACGGTAGGCGTATCGGTATGCAAGATACCGGCTCTATCCAGCTCACCTAATATCGCCATGATGCCACCTGCGCGATGCACGTCTTCAATGTGATATTTTGGCGAGTTTGGTGCGACCTTACAAAGTTGCGGGATACGCCGACTCAACTCGTCGATGTCTTTCATCGTAAAATCAAGCTCTGCTTCTTGAGCGGCAGCGAGCAGGTGCAAAATGGTATTGGTTGAACCGCCCATGGCGACGTCGAGGGCGACGGCGTTTTCGAATGCTTTGTGGTTAGCGATTGAGCGAGGAAGAACAGACTCGTCATCCTGCTCATAGTAGCGACGTGTAATGTCCACTATGATGTCGGCGGCACGCAAAAATAGCTGCTCTCGATCTGAGTGCGTTGCCAATGTTGTACCATTGCCCGGCAGAGACAGACCGATTGCCTCGGTTAGACAGTTCATGGAATTTGCGGTGAACATTCCGGAACATGAGCCACAGGTTGGGCAGGCGCTTCGCTCGTACTCTGCAACCGTTTCGTCATCGGCCGTGTCGTCTGCAGCAATAACCATCGCATCGACCAAGTCGAGTTTGTGCTCGCTTAGTTTCGTCTTTCCTGCCTCCATTGGGCCGCCAGAAACAAATACAACAGGGATATTGAGACGCAGTGCGGCCATGAGCATTCCGGGCGTAATCTTGTCACAGTTCGAGATGCAAACGAGCGCGTCTGCACAGTGTGCATTCGCCATATATTCGACAGAATCTGCGATGATTTCACGAGAAGGAAGGCTGTAGAGCATGCCGTCATGGCCCATCGCGATGCCGTCATCAACGGCGATTGTATTGAACTCTTTTGCGACGCCGCCAGCTTTTTCAATCTGGCGAGCAACGAGTTGGCCCATGTCCTTTAAGTGGACGTGGCCAGGCACAAACTGGGTGAACGAGTTCGCAATCGCAATGATCGGTTTCTCAAAATCTTCCGTCTGCATTCCTGTGGCGCGCCAAAGAGCACGAGCACCGGCCATATTTCGGCCATGAGTTGAGGTTTTTGAGCGATATGTTGGCATGATCTATCTCTTGAAAAGTGACGAATAATACGTGTTGAGTTTGTTGGGGGCTTAGCTTATCAGAAATCTTTCTCGGTAAGCAGCCATCGACGTTAAGAGCGGCGCAAAATCCTGTATTTTGCGATTTACTCTTGGCGGATCGAAAGGTGATCGCCTATCCTGTGCTCAAGAACTCGCTGTCGTCATTTTGCTTCTCTTTAGCAAGTTTTTGAGCTTATGTTTCTAACAAGGTGTTTTGGATGAATGTGCCTCTATTTCCTTTAAATGCAGTTCTATGTCCGGGGGGGAAACTTCCGTTGCGGGTTTTTGAGCCTCGCTACTTGGATATGATAAAAAATTGCTTAAAAAGCGATAGTGGCTTTGTCGTTGTACTGCTGAAGTCTGATTCTCCAGAGAGTTTTGGTCTGCCGTTTTATGAGCAAGGTACTTTAGCAAAGATCGTAGATTTTGACGCAGGCAGTGACGGAGTGTTGCATATCATTGCTGAAGGTCGGCGTGCAATTAGAATCGTTAATGCGGATTTAGCTGAAGATGGTCTTTGGCGGGCGGAGGTGTCAGAAGTTGGTTATCCCGAAGAGGTTGCGCAAAATGTCCCGGTACCCGATAAATACGAAGAGCTTCGGCAGGTTTTGAAGGCCTTGGTTCAGCACCCGAGTGTGAACGACTTAAACTTGATGATTGATTTTGAAGATAGCCAGCAAGTCGGATTTCGTCTGACGGAGCTGTTGCCCTTGGAGAATCCGCAAAAGCAATATCTATTCGAACTAGACGATCCTATTTACCGACTCCAAAAAATATCCGATCAGCTTGCCGAGCTCTCTTCTTGAGTCATGTTTGTTTAGCGCACTGAATAAAACCGCATTGCTGTATCAAACAGAAGGCTTTGGTAGAGAAGTGACACCAAGAGAATACTGACTAAAATTTGCCGCCAATTTGCCTGAGGAACTGCTTGCTCCGAGGGATTTTGATGCAGGCATTTTGCGTCGCTCAACGAAGAGAAACGAGATCCAAGCCACAGTGCCGCGCTAACAATTGCGCTTCCAAGCAGCAAGCCTGCTAAAACATCGCTTAGCCAATGAACGCCCAGCAAAACGCGCGAACTCGCGACCAGAAATATGACGCATATAATGATGGAGCGAATTGCGTAATGCACCTTCTCTTTAGTGTGTAGAATTAATCCAGCGAGCGTGCCTGCAAAAATTGAGAAGCCGCTTGTGTGTCCGCTGGGGAACGATGCGGTGCTCAGTTTTCCGACGACTAAATCCGGTCGGGATAGATTCAAGCCATACTTTAATAGGTGGGTGCAAATGCTGGCACTTATGCCTGCTAATGCTAACGTCATCGCCAGTTTTGATTGTTTTTGAGTTAACAATAAAGCGACACAAATCAGAAAGAGCAACGTGAGCAGTAACTGATCGCCAATTAACGTAGTCGCGACGAGCAGCGCATCAAGAGTATCGTTACGCAAAGCGCTGACAAGCGAAAACAGCCATACATCCAGGCGGTCAAATGCTCCCAGTATGACGAGGCTCGTGATTGTAAGAAAACCAATTATGGAATAGCTAAGGTTTGCGAGAAGAACATGCTTCTGCTTAAAGGGGATCGATACGAGTTTCAGCGTAACAAGCCATGGTAAGGCTGTGAGTATCAGACAAACGACAAGCCAAGCACTCAAGCCCGCATGTTCATTTGCGAAGGCATTTTGGGAAAATTCGGCTCCAAGGTATCCCGGCAATATGTAAGCTGGAGCCCAAGCGCAGGCAGAGAGAATATTAATGGTAATGAATTTCGCTGAGGGCATTTGCAGCATGCCTGCGGTGAGCGGTAATACGGGACGTAAAGGTCCGACAAATCGGCCTATGACCACGCTGATGGTGCCATACTTATTAAAGAAGCGTTCTCCTTGAGAGAGCGCATCAGGGTAGCGAGAAAACGGCCAGACGTTTGTGAGCCTGTCATGGAAGGCTCGACCAATAAAAAAGCTCAGCACATCTCCGGCGACCGCGCCTAAGAAGGCGGCAATTAAGACGCTTTCTACAGGAATGTGACTGAGGCTTGCAATTGCTGCGATTGAAAATAGCAAGGCGACGCCCGGTACGACGATGCCAGCAATTGCGAATGATTCAACAAATGCGATGACAGCAACGGCAGGGAGGATGAGACTCGAGTGCTCCGCAAGCCAGAGATTTAGTTGGGCTAGGTCCATTTAATGCAAATCAAGGTGTGTTAATCGTGAAGCATAACTCGATTATGGCCATTGCGATGAGCCTCTGCTAGAGCAGTATGCGCACTTTGAAGAACCTCGGACGCTGTTTTTTCGCCTTTACTCGGGAGGTAAGTGCAGCACCCCAAGCTAACGGTAATGCTTTCGATGGTAGGCCATGAGCTCTCTTCAATGGTGCGGCGGATGCGCTCCGCTATGACCAGTACGCCTTCCTCGGGTGTGCAAGGTAGTAAAAGGTAGTAGCGCTGCTCTGCATCAAAGTACTGGCTATCGCCCGCCCGAATCATGCCTTGAAGTGTATCAGCCACCTGTTGCAGCAATTGCTGCTTAGCGGTGAGGCCATGCATGTCCTCGACTTGTTCGAAGTAGTCAATCTCGAGCGCTACCATCGACAATGGTTTCTCGGTACGTCCCGAACGGCAGATTTCTTTGGTTAGTGTATCTTCTAAGTGCCGCATGTTATATGCACCCGTGACCGGCTCATGAATTGCGAGCTCGACGAGCGTGCGACTGCGCTGTTGGTGGAGCGCGGCGAAGGTTCCACCAAATGCCATCATAAGTAGATAGCTAGTACAAAACATAAATGCATTAAGCAGTGGCTGTTGCAAAAATAAGAGTAAGGCGAAACAGCAAAGCACAACAATATTGAGGATGCGCGCTTGTTTTAGGGGCAGGGCAATGTAGGTAAACAGGCCTAGAGGAATAACCCAGTACATCATATCGGCCGCGCTGCTTAGTCCCTGCCACATCACGATAAAAAGTACCGTGCATAGCGCAGCTAAATTGGCCCGCTCAAGGTTAGTGATCTGATAAGCGAACTTCGTGTAGCAGGCGATACCCAAAAAAATCAGACTGATCAGACTGGCACTGTAGACTAACTCATACATGCCATACCTGTAATTCTGGACTCCAAGAACGGCCATTATGATGGCCGCAAGTAGATAGAGGATTCCAATAACTTGACTTTGTAGCTGAACTTCAGTCTTCATCGCTCGACTCCGCGCTAACGTGTGCTTTCAGATCTCGCTCGTGAATAAGGTAGGATTGATCGCCTCCTCGTTGCCGCGATTTTTCGAGTGCGGTGCGCGCGTTTTGTAAAAGCGAGAGGCTATCATCGCCAACATTGAGGCTTGCGATTCCCATGCTTGTGGTTACGTTGGTTCCACCTAGCCGAACCTGCTGCTTGATTTTGATCCGCAATGAGTCCGCAATTTTGACTGCTTGCTTGGAGTTTGTATGAGGCAGGACAACCAAAAAGTGGTGCTGCTCTAAACGATAATAGCTATCAAAAATACGTAGATTGTTATGTAGTAGTTTGCCGATTTCTATCTGTGCAAGGTCATGATCTTTGTTGGTGAAGGTTTGTGTTGTTGAATCATCAAGGCTAATTGCAATGAGGCTAACGTCGCTCCCTTCCCGTTCGCTGCGTTGAATCTCTTTCTCAAGGTCCTGGTCAAGATGCTGTCGAGAGGCGGCATCGCTGAGATTATCTGTTCGACGCAGAGGCTTGAGCTGACGGCGTCGAAGTTCTCTCAAATAGACCAAAGCGCATGCTGCTCCCAGGAATAAAACGTAGTTTGGTACGGCCTGAACGTATACGAGTGGCGAATCATGCCAAGCGATTAGGCCAACCGAGAGCAGGCTTGTAGCGATTAAGATTGGAACGGCTACTCTAAACTCGAAAAAGAACATGAGCATGAGCGGCAGGGTGTAGATCCAAATGCCACTTTGGCGCGGAGAGGCCCATAAAATGGCTAAAGTCAGTATAGACAGAATGATCGATAGCTTTCTTGGCGTGCTTGCTTCGGGGCTCTCATTGGCCTTGCTTTTGGCCCCAAACTGATTGAGCCTCTGGGTTATTTTTGGCGAAAGGAGCTTACCTAAACGAGATAGAACAAGCAGTATTGTAAATCCGGCAAGCAGCAGTGCGAGTGCAAACTGGCCCTCGATCAGACTGAGCACGGAGCTAAGCCCGCTCATCAGGATCGCGGCCGCATATGCGGGAGAATGGGTTAGTGTCGTGTTATCGGGTTGAGACATGTTTTAAAGTTTGTGCTCGCAGAGCTTCTAGTTATCGCATAATCATAAACCCAAAGTGGGCTTCTTGCATGGTTTGATGTCGACTATTCCGAAAAATCTTTTGGAGTGCGTCCCTGAATATAAAATGCAAAGGCGATAATTTCAGCAATCACCCTGTATAAAACGTCAGGTATTTCCTCTCCCAGCTCTAGGCGGGCCAATACCGCAACTAAGTCTGGGTTTTCGTAGAGCGGTACGCCGTGTTCTCTGGCAATCTCCATGATTTCGCGAGCGATGTCCCCCTCTCCGCTTGCGACGACTTTAGGGGCGTGTTCTTCGTCGTAGTGCAGCGCAACGGCTTTCGGCAGGTGATTCATGCGTGTATGTCCACTAGGCCTTGTTTAATATGTGCTTTATGCTTTCGCTCGGGTGCACCAATGTGACACGTTGGCGGCTCGACCTCTAAGCCCGCTTCTTGCAAGCGTTTGATGAACAGTGCTTGCTCTCCAGCTACAATGGTTTTTACCTCGTTATTTGCAACCCAAATCTCGGTCTTCAATTTTGGTGGCGCGAGCTCTGCCTTAATATGGAGTGGGCCGATACCTTCGAAGTCAAAGCTCAGCTCGATCGTCCAAGATCGTTGCTGATCAGGCTGCTCTTCATTGGACTTGGAGTGCTTCGCTTGATGTTGATCGATTCGCAACTGAAGGGTTTGAATTTGTTGCTCATGAAAATAAGGCAGCTCCATGTTCCAAGATTGAGTTGTTCCGCTGTCAGCATTTGCCTGCGCTTGCAATAGACTGTTCGCTTGATTGAACTGAATGCGGTTAAGCATGCCCGCAATGAGCTTCAGCATTTGTCCCGTCGTCAGTTCTTGGTCGGCCAACATTGCCTGGGCCTTTAAAACGCTTTTGTCGAACTGAGGAAAATCAAAAGGCTTGTTGAGCAGCGTTGTTTCAAGCGAGCCTCGTAGATCAAGCTTCGACTCTCCTGCTAGATTGGACGTATTAGTGTCTGACAACGCGGCTTTTAGTCCGAGAGCAACACTTTGCAGCAAGGCCTTCAGATCTGGCGGGATTGAGTGTGTTAGCGGTAGTTGCTGAAGTGCGACCTCAAAGAACGCTTGAGTGTTGATATCTTGTGATGTTCCACTGTTTTTTGGAGAGTAAGTAGATAACTGCGCAGCAAGTTGTGAGAGTGACGAAAGCGCTTTCTGAGAGTAGTTTGTGTAGTTAGTGAGCGCTTGCTCCAGTGAGAGTTGCATTCGCTCGTTAGACAAAATCTCTGGGGCATTTCCTATCGAACGGAACACCTTCATGATTGTCTCGGCTGAACTATTTATGGCTTGCAGTGCGCGTTGGTACCCTTGCAACGTATCGGTGATTTTGCCGGGAGCTTGGGCGCTATCTAGTGCCTGCAAAAGTTGCCCAATTTTTGCGCCGGAATCCGCAAAGCCTGCTTGTTGCGCATTTAAATAGTTCAACATTGCATCGGCGGCCCTGATTAGGTTCTCGCTACTTTTAGCGCCGCTCTGATCGGCTAGGCTTATTGCCTTCCAAATGATTGCGAGATCGGTGCTTTGTGTTTTTAGTGCTTTGATAGATGTGCTTAGTTGCACTAATTGAGTCGCTTCGAACATGATGCCACTACTTTTAATCCAGCTCTCAACCGTGTTTTGTAGATCATTGCTCTGCGCAGGACTCATGCTCTGACTTTTGTTCGAGAGCATGGCTGCAGCGAGCGATTTATATAGCTGGGCAAGGGTGTCACTATTTGGGATGCGCTCTTGAGTAAGTACGATGATGAGTTTTGCTATTAGCTGAGCTGAGGAGACCGGTCTTGCTTGGCCGCTGGGTATTTCAGAGGCATTCGTTAGGCTGTTAAACCCTGAAGAGAGACTCGTTTGCTGCGGTAAGGCCCGAGTGATCGCTTGCCTGAGGAGGTTTTCGATCTGGTCTTTTGGTTGTGCATCAGCTGCGGCCGCTGGATTCGTCACTGCGATTCCGCCTTGGCTGTTAAGGGTGACGGCGAGAAGTTTTCCTGAATCTAGGTTTGATGCTGTTTCTACTACTAAATATTTATTTCCGATCTGTAGCAGCCATTCTTTCGGCGCACCTTGTTGGCGGGCCTCATTGGGATTGTTTTGAAATCTTTCTGGTGTTTTGAGTGCCTCTTCTAGGCTTGCTAACTTTTTTGGGGGCTGGTCTTTTCTGGGAAGCTCTACATCCTTTCCTACAATCAAGGCATTCTCTTTCAATTCGCCAACGACTTTTGCCGCTACTTGCTCGCCGACTGGAAGTGCCAGCGCGTCAAGTGGTACGGCATTGCTTGCGATGGACGGGAGGTTTGAAAGAGGTACGCGTTGAAAGTTTGAATTGGTGTTGGAGCTGGTTGTTGTTCCCGCTCTGGCAGGACTTTTTACTGGCGTAATCGATTCCGTTGCGCTGACTTTGCTGCTTGACGGTGGAATTGGCTGTTTAGGTATGTCCAAGTCAGACCTCTAATGCCGATTGCTTCGCTAACCCATCATTGTTTGTGTGATAACGCTCGCAATAGCCAGTGTTGTCGCTTATTTAAGCGCTTAATGTCGATATAATAGCCGAGTTTTCTGGTCAGAATCTAACAACAAGGGAATATCCGTGCTGCGTAAAGCTCATACTCTGCGTTTTTTGAGAATATGTATACTCGTTGTGTCGAGTGTTTTTATTTTTGCCTGTGCAGACGTTGCTGACCTCCAAGAGCCTCCTGAATTTGATTTGCCGACGACTCCTCCGAATATCAAAGATGAAGAGCTTGATCCATTAAAAGAAGTGTTTTTTGGCTTGTATGGCTGTCAAACCTCTCCTGAACTATCCATCTTGAACTACGATCCGCAACAGGTGATTGAGGAGTCAGGATGTGATTCCAATATTGTCACGGAGGGATCGAATCCGGATCAGTTATTCGAGATGAGTGATGGCATGTACCAGTATCTTGATACCGAGATAGATGCCTCGATGTCCAGAGAACTTCTTGTATTTGCAAACAAGGGCGGATTGTTTCAGGTAGATATGGTCGCGAATAGTGCTCGACGTCTGACGAGTTGGAACGGCGAGATTTGCCGGATCATCCCAAGTACTCGTTACGAAGTCGTGCCAGTGGACAATACAACGGATGAGATCTTTGAACTAGACGCTCCATTTGTCTACGTGGAAGTGGTTTACGATACCAGCGTTAACGATCCATGTTCGAATGTGAGCGTGTTCCGCAATTATTTCAAAGTGGCGATGAACTTTGACGAAAACGCAGATAATGTCGATATTTGCGTTTCAGAGGAAGGTGGCAAAAGTACAGCATCCGACTGTAAGACAAAGCAAAGGCCGGCTGTGTCGGAAGCAAAAGCGTTAAGTCAGCCAGTCGTTGCATATGTGGGAGCAGATGGCCTTTTTAGATACGGTTATTTAGGTTGGGGCAGAGACGATAATGACCAGAGAACCCTGAACTTTTGGGATGAGAATGGCGCGTTACAGTGGACGCAACAGCGTGCCCTGGAGTCATTCGGTTCGGTCTTCGGTACGGAGGGAGTATACCCTTATCTTTTCGATGTTGATGCGTTAGAAGATACACATCATTTATTGCAAATGGGTCGTGATGTGTTTGTTTTTGAAGGGCATGAGCTATTTGGCGCAGTAGATACAGATACCTTGTTTTCTGATCGCGTGTACCAGCTTGAGGAAAGCGCTGGGGATGTTGCGAAAGTCGAGTTTGTTTTCGACGATAACGACCTCGTTTTCTTTGATGCCGGGAAATTTTTCCACCTTGATTATACCTTGGGTTCAACCGTGCCCACGCCGGTTAAAACCTACGAGTTTGTTACAAGCCTTGAAAGTACCGTAGAGGCGACAACAGATGATTTCGAATTTTCTCAGTTTGAAACTCAGGATTGCCGCTATGATGCTGATGAGACGGCATGTGATGCAGCGAATGATGTAGGCGGTACATCTTGGCAGGTGACTACCGGGTGTGACGTCGGGTTAGGGTGCAGTTTTCCAGTCGATTTGACCGATTACTGTGTAACCGCAGCCGAACAAGTTCAGAATACGCCAGCAGAAGATTTGTGTACGCCAGAGAGATATCAGGATCTAAATGAACTCGATGATCCAGCAAACGACGTCGCATTTACCGCATTTCTGCAGTACTACGCGGATCATATGAGGGATCTCGATTTTCAGATTTATGATAATAAATTGCTGATGAACGTCCGCTTGTCGGAGAGAGATGCTCTCGTGCTCTACGATTATAATCAGCCAGCGACGGCTCCAGCGACCGTCAGAGAGAGTCTATTGCTAGGTAAGCGGCTTGTGCAATCCATAGCAAAGCCGATTATTCAGGACGATAATATTTATATCACCTCGAATATCCTCGGTTTGAAAACCAGTAACATCTGCTACAAAGGTTTTTCTCCAGTACAGTGCAATTTCGCGAAGCTTGAGGAGGGCACGTCTGAAGAATGTACTTCGTTCGATATCAATGCGGGAACTTGTCGCGAAGGTAAGTACCTTTTCGAAAGCCGAGCCTTGTATTGTTCGGCCACAGACATTGCGAATGAGGTCTGCATAGACACGAACCAAATTAACCCAAAGACTCTCCAGGTAGAATCTGCAACGCACGATGCGAAATGGCTGCCTGTGATCAGCATCGATGATGTAAACGGTTTACAGAGAGAGATACGGGTGTTGGTTAGCGAAGATCGTCAGTTTTCTAGCAACAGTCCTTCCCAGAGTTACACCAAGGACGAAGGGGTTTTAGGAAACCCAAAAATGTATAAGTTGGATGCACCTGGATCAAGAACGTTGAGTTCTATCTCTGAAGGTCAGTTGCAAGGAGTTGTCGAGTCAGTGCCGGGATCGATGGTGCTTCGGGATAGCGAAGGCGCTGTTTCGTTAACCGCGGAAGAGTTTGTTGGCGGTAGCTCTGTGCGACAACAGGATGAACTGTACATCAATGAAAATATGGATCAGATTATTCGCGTTACTGGCTCCAGAAGACAGCAATAGTCTCTGTCTGGGCGTATCTATTCCTGCTCGCAAGGGGCATGCGCGCTTCATGCCTTAACGCAATCGGTTACGCTCTTTGCCCATGGTGCTCGCCGAGCTAAGGTGCAAGCGGATTTTTCTCTCAAATGTCGACCCCTTTCACCTTGAAGCATCGCTTCAGCCCCTATTCACCTTTAGTTGAGCTATGATTCTTACAAGCAAAAACCAAAGGGGTATGTATGAATTGGTATTTAACAGTACTTAAAAAATACGCTGTGTTCGAGGGAAGGTCGCGCCGAAAAGAGTACTGGTTTTTTGTGCTTATCAGCACGATCGTCGGCTCGTGCTTTATTATGATTGATAGACAAATGGGTAACTACGATCCGGAAACACAGGTAGGCTTTTTACATTCTCTATACAGCTTGCTCGTGTTGCTTCCGACGGTCGCTTTGTCTGTGCGACGCTTGCATGATACTGGCCGTTCCGGCTGGTGGCTGCTTTTGTTGTTTCTACCCATTATTGGTTGGATTGTTCTGTTAATTTTCTACGTTTTGAAGGGAGATGAGGGGAGCAATCGTTTTGGACAAGATCCGGTAGCGTGAGAGCTTGGTGGCTTGCGTTGATTTGCATGTTCCCAAAACACGCTAGTCTCATGGGGCGCAAAAGGGTTTGATAGGAAGTAAACGGTGTCGATAGGAAAGAGAAAGGCGGTTCTGATTGCCGCTGTCGCTTCAGTAGTAGGAACGGCCGCAACGATCATTCTGGTGCTCAAGTTTTCCTTTGCAAGCATTCTTGCCGGTTTTGGGCTTGCTGCAGTGGATGCACAAGTTCTAAGCAAATTGAAAACCTCTCAGCGAATTGTGAGCCAGGTAAAAAAGCGAAATAAATCAAAACGTGCGAAGGCACATACGCGATTTTTAAAGCGAACTGGAAAGAAGCTCGTTGTCGGATCAGCCGCGGCGTTAAGTTTTGGAACCGCCGCGGTGGTGGTGACGACCATTGGTCTTGAGGTAGAGGATTACTGCGATTACTTAGAAGATCTGGAAAACGAGCGTGCGCTGCTAAATTTGCAGCAATCAGAGTTCGATATGCAAGCGTGTGCTGAATCTGCAAAAGAAGATATGGATGCGCTCGCCGAGCATGCAACCTCCGAGGGTAAGAAAATGCTTTTGGACACCCTCGGGATTGAAGGGTAGCGGCTAGCTTCTCATCATAGGGACAATGCTTCTAGGTTGAGACACCCTTGGTGTCCCTGGGAATGCTCCCCAGCTCACCAATGCAAATTTCTTTCCTTGCTCAATGGGGAGCGACTCATGGGAAAACACGTGGTTGGAAGGAAAGATCACGAGATCACCGCGCTTGGGCTGGTATTCGAAATTCAATCCATTAAATTTTAGTCTACCGCCAACGTAGTCATCATTTAGATAAATCAGCATGCTAAAGTCACGGTCTATAAATCGGTAGAATTGTTTGGCTTGTTGGCAGAAAAGGTCTGAGTCAGCATGCATGCCGTACTTTCCACCAGGTCCATAGCGGAGCAGCTGGGCCTCTTCAAACCACTGAGCAGAAATGCCGCCCGAAAGCTGAACCACGTGCTCTGCGCATGCTTTTTTAAACCACTCGTTCGCGAGTTGGCGTTTCTTGCCCAAATCTACGTTCTGAGTGACGCGGCTTTCGTGACGTTTGAAAACGCGCTTGTTTTCGGTCGACTTTTCCGAGTCAACGACGGTCAGCCATTCTCGTTTTTGCTTCTCAGCGAAGCGAAGAAAACTATTGCACTCGGCAGCGCTTAAGAAATTATTGACCACTTTAATATTGCTTGGTGGGGCTTTTTCTTCGCTGTCTTTGCCGCAGCATTCGCCAAAGAGCTTTTGCGAACGGCAGTAACATGGCTTCGTAGTATCGAAATGAAAAGTCGGTACGTATGCTCGTTGTTGCATGGTTTATCCCTAGTAAATACAGCAGCGATAAATCGCTATCTAAATGGAAAACTTCAACCAAATTTTCTGTGCAGTGTATAGATTGCGTTTTGTATTGGAAGCGTTTGCTTTTGGTTTCAGCGTTCTACTGATGAAACAAAAGAATGGTTTGATGTTATGGAGGCTTCTTTATGGAACAGAATGTTGCGCCACTGCACTAATGGAGTGAGAGGTATGCATGCTTTCAACGCTTCTGGTGTTAAGCTAAATCCAAATCGAATTTCAGATGCTGTGAGCGAAGCGGGTCGATGAAACCAAAATGTGGCGAAGTGGATAACGCGAAAATTATCAAAGCGGGCTGTGGCACGCGGTATGACCCAGAACAATTGGGCGATCATTCCGGATTTGATTTCAGTGCTGCGCCGCAATTAAAGCAGTGCGCTGCGGAGCCTTTTAACTTAGAGGTGAGCGGTGGCTCGATCGAAGAGCCAAATCGCCTCGATAAACGTAACAATCTGAAAGCATAGTCTGGAAGACGATACATGGTTTCTCTGCGCGCAATCATCAGATTTTCGCTCATTCTGTTGCTGAGTTTCTCCGTCAGCAGTTGCTCTACCTTTAGCTTTTTCTTTGAACGATTGCCTTGGTTGAGTTCTTGGCAAATGTCCAGAATGTTTGATTTGACCGATGAGCAAGAGGTTCAGGTTGAGCACGTTGCCGAGCAGATGAAAATTTGGTTTGAAGAAGAAGGGTTCCCGCATTTGCTTGTTGATCTCCAAGCAGCGAAGCAAGAGTGGAGCGAGAGTGCTTCTTCAGAGCAGATTAGCGATCTGTTCGATACCTTGGAGTTTCACAATGCGAAGTTTCTCAATGAGCTCGCACCGCGACTTGCCCCTGTTGCTGTTGAACTTGGAGAAGATAACTTGTCTGCTTTTGGTGCGTATATCGATGATAAATCAGAAGATTGGTTCGAATCGCTTGAGAGCGAAGAGGATAAGGAGGACTCTCGTATCGAACGTCTGGAAAACTGGTTTGGCGATCTAAATGACGTGCAGGTTGCCATGGTGCGTCGGAATGTTCAGTTGCTGAAGAATGAGCGAGACGTAAGGGTTGAGAATACACGGCATTGGGTTGGCGAGTTTAACTCGAGTATTCTTAAGCAGCAGGTGTCGGTTATCGAACCCTGGATTCGAGATCCATCAATTTGGTGGACTGAAGAGTACGCATCTTCTCGTCAAACGAATCGGCAGCAGCTAGAAAGTGCCCTTATTGAGCTTGTTCCAAGTTTAACTGAGCGCCAAAAAGAGAGGGCTGCTGACGAGCTTCAAGATTGGATCGATGAGCTAAGGGAGGTTTTAGAGGGTGGGTGACACTGGCTCTCCTGATTGTTATTTGACCATTCAGAAAAGAAATTATAAAAAAACAGAAAATACCCTTGACCACGAGCGGTCGTAACTATACTATTCGCGCCGTGTTGAGGGAGGGCGAAACGGTCGCCACTTAATATCTCTCAGCTCCTTGAGTCTAGTACCAGCTAGAAACAAGCAAAAAGTTTTGATGCGGGGTGGAGCAGCCTGGTAGCTCGTCGGGCTCATAACCCGAAGGTCGTCGGTTCAAATCCGGCCCCCGCTACCAATAAAAGAAAGGCAAATCAGTGACTTACTGGTTTGCCTTTTTTAATTTCTGGGCACAAAAATAGGTTGTGCCCAAATTGTGCCCATTCTGTGCCCATAGCAACGATCGCTGTTTTTCAGCGCGTTGCTAACTCTGTTTATCTGAACGTCAGTTCGGTCGTTGTTCGCCGAGATAACAGTCATAACAAGTCAGCGATATCTTCTCGTCTCACTAAAAAGTATATTTTATTGTCCGCGAAACCTTGAATTCCCCCTCAGCCGAACTTAGATAAAAAGCCCTGCGTGACTACGGCGTTACGTAGCGTAGAAAAGCTAGAGGGTTCTAACTCGAGTGCAGTGCCCTCTATATCGACGTAATTGAATCTATGAGGATGGCACATGGAACAGAGAAGTTATTTAGCCGGTATCGATCACATACTCAGGTTGAAGGAAGTATGCGAAATTACCGGACTCGGGCGCTCGACAATCTATGAACTCGTACGCAAGGAGCAGTTCCCTAAGCAAGTCAAACTCACCGCCAGATCTGTTGGCTGGCGTCAGAGCCAAGTTGTTGAATGGATTTCTAGCAGGGAGTCAGCTTAATCATATACTAATCGAATATGTCATAAGTCCGTGGCGGTGAGCCGAGCAGCAAGTCAGCTTGTTCTGAAACTTCTAGCTTAGCTTGCTCGTCCAGCGAGACCCATATCGTTGAACCTCCTTTGTGCTGATAAGGAACGGGCTGATCTAATCGGTGTATGTTCTTCAGCTTCCAGGCAACGTTCCACTTGTAATCCGGAGCTTCTAGAATTGAATCGGGAATGCAGTGTTGGTCTTGAGATCCTTTTAGTTCGTCTAAAGAAAGGCGATCCGAACAATCATAGAGTTCCGCGATCCCAAACACCGTTTTAGATCCCTTTTTTATGAGCGCTATCGGTCCCCTATGGCGAGCGCCAGTTGAGCGCATTTCCCATGTCTTTTCCCCAGAGAGAATCTTTCCAATCCAAGGCTCATCGATAATGATCCCTTTTTCAAAAATTGCAGTTTCAGCCAGAGCGGGGCGTTCGTACTCGAGTCTAGGTTTTCTCGTACCAACTGCTGATTTATAAAAAGTTCCCTGTGAATACCCCAGTCTTAATTCTGTCTGCTCAGAGTGTTTGCTGTTATCGACTGGTCTTGCAAATAGTGCAAACAACAAAATAAACAATAATAGTCCTCCGCCGATGATCAAAATAACCTGGATGATCTTTCCAATTACAGTCCAGTCTATGGATGTTAAGACAGATACTACGCCCAAGATAATTAGCCAAATGATGGCAGATAAAAAATGCATATGGTCTAAATTACTTTATACCAGTCTATCAAAGCTTCCAATGCTGAAAGGCTTTCAACTTTTACATACCAAGCCTTGTTGCCCAGCTTCAATTTTTGTGTGTTTTTGTCATTGAGGTTTGAATTGCGAGTTTGCTTGCGGTCGTATGGTTGCCCGGGGAATTTTTCATTACGAATCGATACGCCTTCGATGTCGGTATCGTATTTTTGTAACCAGATATATAAAACATCAGTGCGCTCGCGCTCCAGAGCGAGCTCTTTACCTGATTTAGTGTTATATCTCGCTATATACTTCGTGGTCATCTCGGTAAAAGGAAATGCACTTTTTAATATTTCTC
>NZ_LWFU01000204.1:0-361 GCF_001635135.1 Oleiphilus sp. HI0080 | reverse complement strand
ATCCTGACCTTGATACAGAGCAAACACTAATCGTTAATTTTGATGCGTTTGGTGCCTCCTCTTTAGACTTCTTTATTTATACCTTTACCAAGACAACAAACTGGATCGAATACCACACAGTAAAACAGAAAGTGTTGGTTGAGATTATAAAGATCATCGAAGGTGAGGGCGCAGAGTTTGCGTTCCCAACATCAACGGTGCATTTGCCAGAACTGGTTAATAGTGGGCTTGCTCATAATATCGAAGAGCCAAAGCCCTGATTTGGTTTTGTGCCTTGGTTAATTCGGAGTAGAAGAATGTACGCAATTGTTGGTGGCACGGGACTGAATGCACTTTCCGGCTTCGCTGAGAGTGATAGACA
>NZ_LWFU01000203.1:0-950 GCF_001635135.1 Oleiphilus sp. HI0080 | reverse complement strand
GTGCGCTGTGTCGTTTCAGATTTGAAACTTAGCGATTCGTTTCCTAATTTGTAGACTAGCTTTAATGCAACATGTTCCCTGATTGGAATGTTTTTAGAGGAAAGAGTGATGTCTGTGCTAGATAGTATTTTTAATTATAACGAGCGCTTAATTGTTCAAGAGATGGCCGCGCAGCTAGAAAACGAGTCATGCACAGAAGAGCAACTAAGTGACATCGCGTGCTTGGCGTTAAACAAGGTGCCTGCAAAATACATCAAGCATAGCGTGGACAGAGCGTTTTATATGAGTAATGACGAGCGCGCCGAGCTAGAGGTTAGTGTCAGGGAGTCTGTTACGGAAGCCATTAAGTTTATTAAAGGCGTGAAGAACTAGCGCTCGTACGCTTAACCTCTTCAGGCAAAGCGTACGAAGCTTGATTATTAAGCTAGTGCAGACTTGCTTGATTCTTGGGTTGTCGCTTCATGCGCACCAAAGACAGCCGAGATACATGCTTTAATACGTCTTTCGTAAACTTCGCGCAGCTCGTTGCTGATGAGCATGTCTGCATACCAGTTCGTCAGTAGCGCCTCTAACTGTTCTTCTCTGCTCTGATGCCCAGCGCTGCTCAGGCCCTCTGATAGACGGCTAACCTGAAGCTGCATTCTTCGCTCTTGATCTTGTTCTGGGGAGCTAACACCCGCGGCAATCTCACAACGTATGCAGAGCTCTTTCACGGCGTTTTCGTCAGAGGGTTTTACTTTTCCATTTCCCAGATCCTGCCAAAAACGTTTGAAGTGCGACTCTAGACTCTTATCTAAACGCATTGTGCTGACAAACTCTTGTTTGCTCGCGTCCAGCTCACCCTGAGCGAATGCCGTATACGCAAGTACCGCTTTCCGCTCTGCTTCACTCCACTTATTGATGACTTGCTGAAAGCCTAGTCCCTTCAATTGCACCTTCACTTGCGCGAT
>NZ_LWFU01000202.1:0-467 GCF_001635135.1 Oleiphilus sp. HI0080 | reverse complement strand
ATGCGACTGGGCACCCTAGCCGTATTATGGATGGGTCGTTCGCCAACCAAGTACTTGCTCAAATTTACTTGTGGGAAGCGAAGTTTGCCGATCTACCGGCAGAAGAAAAGCCAGCCAATGTCTATGTAAAAGTACTTCCTAAGAAGCTTGATGAAGAAGTAGCAAAAGATATGGTAGAGGGTTTTGGCGGCGTATTAACACGCCTGACAAAAACGCAGGCAGACTACATCAACGTGCCGGTTGATGGTCCTTACAAGCCAGAATCTTACAAGTACTAATTAGAACGCTGAGGTTGGCTGAAGCATCTGACGCCAACCTCGGTTTCAAGAACGAGATTATTCATGGAAACCCAAAAACAGTTTAAACGTCGTTTCAGATTTGAATTCTTCCCACCAAAAACCGAAGAAGGCAAAGAGAAGCTTCAGGTTGTTCGTGACGAACTTGCTCGCCGTAAACCAGATTTCTTC
>NZ_LWFU01000201.1:0-287 GCF_001635135.1 Oleiphilus sp. HI0080 | reverse complement strand
CTTGAAGAGGCGAGCGCATGGGCAGATCAAGATCCTTACATCGCTGCAGGCGTTTACGCTAACGTGATCGTTAAGCCATTTAAAAAAGTACTCCCTTAAAAGCTCACGCTACAGAATTCATACAGGACTTACGCGTCATGAAAAAAATCGCTTTATCATTCATTACCACGATGTTGCTAGCTAGCAGCGTGCTTGCTGAAACAATGTACGTTGACGACACGTTATTGGTACCGCTTCGCAGTGGTGAAGGTACCGGCTTTCGCATCGTGCACAAGGGGCTACCAAGC
>NZ_LWFU01000200.1:0-285 GCF_001635135.1 Oleiphilus sp. HI0080 | reverse complement strand
CGTGCTATTCGCATGATGATTCCTCCTGCATGGCAAAACGTAGACACGATGGATGCTGACCTAAGGGCGTTCTATGAATTTAATAGTATGCATATGGAACCATGGGATGGTCCTGCGGGATTGGTAACGACTGATGGCCGTTATGCCGTATGTTTGCTAGACCGCAATGGCCTGCGACCAAGCCGCTGGGTTGTCACGAAAGATGGCTTTATTACTGTGGCTTCTGAAATCGGTACATATTCTTACAAGCCAGAAGATGTGGTTGCTAAGGGGCGTATTGGTCCA
>NZ_LWFU01000199.1:0-540 GCF_001635135.1 Oleiphilus sp. HI0080 | reverse complement strand
TCTTCAATGGATTGTTGAATTATCTAAGTGAGAATGGTGGATTAGATTCTCGTTTTCTCGAGAGTAGTGTTGCCGGATTTGATAATGCGTTGAAGCAGGCCAGAGAATGGACAGTAGAGCGCACCGCACAGGTGTGTGATCTCGCCGCCGATCGATTGGAGCAGTTTTATACTTGGTTCTGCGCTAGTCAGACAGCCATGAGCTTCTATTCAATGGGAGTGAACCAGTCAAGTTCTGGAGTCGACAAGGCAAACAGTATTATAAATTGTCATTTGGCGAGCGGGAAAATAGGTAAGCCCGGTAGCGCTCCGTTTTCAATAACCGGGCAACCAAATGCGATGGGGGGCCGCGAAGTGGGTGGGCTGTCTAACTTACTCGCTGCGCATATGGATATTGATAATGAACAGCATCGGGATATCGTTCAGGAATACTGGAACTCCCCCACGCTCTCTGAGCAGGCGGGCCATAAAGCCGTTGAGCTGTTTGATGCAATCGAATCCGGAGAAGTGAAAGCCGTCTGGATTATGGCAACGAATCCGT
>NZ_LWFU01000198.1:0-317 GCF_001635135.1 Oleiphilus sp. HI0080 | reverse complement strand
TCGGGCTGGGAAGAAACATCACTAGACTGAAAGATCAACGTTTTTGCGCTAACCGAAGAGGTCAAAGCACAAATAAAAAAGGACTTCAAAAGAAGCCCTTTTCTTTGAATAAGTAAAGCTAGCATTGCTTACTTATTGATACTGCAGAACTGCACGACGGTTCTTAGACCAAGCCGAGTCGTTAGAGCCAGGCATAGCCGGTCTCTCTTCGCCATAGCTGACAACTTCGATCTGAGATGCCTGCACGCCGTTCACTTTCAAAAACTGTGCTACAGAGTTACCGCGACGCTCACCCAGTGCAATGTTGTACTCTTTTG
>NZ_LWFU01000197.1:0-283 GCF_001635135.1 Oleiphilus sp. HI0080 | reverse complement strand
GCGCAGCGTTGCTTGCTGATTGAGTTCAGCGGCATGCTGAAACTGTATAGTGATGTGCAAAGCTATGTGCAGGCCACGATGACACATCTACAGGCTGAGTATGTCGATATGTAATGTGCGCTTGCACCATCACCGTTGCTGGCGGAAATGCTTGCGCGATGGCAGTACCTGCTTGCTGAGCCATGTATGTTCGCGCCACAGGCAGAGCTCGCGCTGCATAGTTTGCCGATTTCTTGTTTGAATGTTGCAGCACAAACGGTGCAAAAGCTTCAGCGCTTGGGGC
>NZ_LWFU01000196.1:0-307 GCF_001635135.1 Oleiphilus sp. HI0080 | reverse complement strand
GATATGCAGCAATGTGAGGTGCTAAACCCCAAAGTGGGGCATCACCTGCTAGATTTGCGCGAATTGGTTGCAGGTCTCTCAGTTTATCGAGAGCTACCTCAGTTTGAGGTGGCCCTTGGGGAAGACGCTGCTGCGCTTGTGGTGCGTCACATGGCGCCGCTTACCGAGGACGATACCGCTAAGCTGGTTGCTTTTGGGCAGGCACAGGGTTTTCACATCTATTTGCAGCCAAAGGGGGTTGATACCGTCCATCGTATTTGGCCCGAGTCGGCCTCCAAAGATGAAGATCGCTTGCATTACACTCTCG
>NZ_LWFU01000195.1:0-537 GCF_001635135.1 Oleiphilus sp. HI0080 | reverse complement strand
TATGGCCTTGCCAAGAATGAATAACTGGAGTTTTTGGATTCTGCCGTTTGCATTCGGTCTGCTGCTGAGCACCCTGTTTATGGAAGGTGGCGCACCCAACTTTGGTTGGACATTCTATGCGCCTCTTTCCACAACATATGCCCCTGATACAGTGACTTACTTTATCTTTGGTGTGCATATGATGGGCATCTCTTCGATTATGGGGGCGATCAACGTTATCGCAACCATTTTGAATATGCGTGCGCCGGGCATGACGCTAATGAAAATGCCGTTGTTTGTCTGGACATGGTTGATTACAGCCTTCCTGCTCATCGCTGTTATGCCGGTATTGGCTGGCGTTGTCACCATGATGCTAATGGACGTTCACTTCGGTACGAGCTTCTTCAATGCGGCAGGTGGTGGTGATCCAGTTCTGTTCCAGCACATTTTCTGGTTCTTTGGGCACCCTGAGGTGTACATCATGATCCTCCCTGCTTTTGGAGTGGTGAGTCAGATTATTCCAACATTTTCGCGTAAACGGTTGTTTGGCTATCACTC
>NZ_LWFU01000194.1:0-1693 GCF_001635135.1 Oleiphilus sp. HI0080 | reverse complement strand
CTTGCACTTGAATGCAACAACCGCATTGTTCGCGATCAATTTTCGATCGGGCTTGGTGTGGCTGTTGGCGAGCGTTATGGATTGGATGACTTTGGAATACTCGGTGCCGCGCTGCGCCATGTTCCTTCTTTATATGAAGCGCTCAATATTACACTCGCCTACTATGAGCTCATTGGCAGCTTAACCGACCTCACCGTCATTCAGGATGAGCACACCTTTACTAACCGGTTTGTGAACGTTGCCGGCCTCAGTGAGGAGTTAGTGCACCTTCTCTTCGAGTTGACCATAAGCGGCATGGTTTCTCTCGGTCGGACAATCGCCCAACGAGATTTTAAAGTGCATACCATTCGCTTCTCTATGGCGCTCTCGAACGAAGACAAATCATTCTTCAAAGAGCGTTTCAACTGTGATGTAGAAGACAAGGCAAAATTCAACGAATGGGTGATGGACCTAAAAGATCTCCAGCGAGACATCACTTATGAGCCAAGAGAACGTTCCGAATTAGATAACAGCATTCGCGATCTTAATATCTTAATGGAGACCTTGAAAAACGAGTTTGCTTTGGTCGATCGTTTCGATCGCTTTGTCTTAAACAACGAAGAAGAGTTCCCGAATTCAAAAGAGATTGCAGACGCGCTGTTCATGAGCGAGCGCACGTTCAGACGTAAACTCAAAAGCATCGGACTGAACTACAACACACTCATGGGAAAAATTCGCTGCCAGATCGCTATTGCGATGCTGCAACGCGGCGAGCATACAAATGAAGATGTCGCGTTCGAACTGGGATTTTCAGACGCTGCGAACTTCTGCAATGCCTTTAAAAAGTGGACTGGACACACGCCTAACTTTTATCGCCCTTGATATAAAACCCGAGTACAACTCTAATTTACGCGCAAATACGCGAACCTGCATGATCCAAAAGCGTCACCGCCAATTCAAAAGTAAGGAACAACATGGGTATTTTCGAACGCTATCTCAGTATCTGGGTTGCCATCAGTATCACCGCAGGAATCGGTCTCGGCGTATTGGCACCGAGTGCCTTTGAGCTCATTGCTAGCATCGAGTATGCCCATGTGAATATTCCGGTAGCGCTATTTATCTGGGTCATGATTTACCCAATGATGGTGCAAATCGACTTTAGCGCCGTGAAGGAAGTGGGTAAAAAGCCAAAAGGTATCCTGCTCACTGTCATCGTGAATTGGCTCATCAAGCCGTTCACGATGGCAGCGCTTGGCTGGCTGTTTTTTAAAGTAATTTTTGCGGACTTGGTTGACCCACAAACGGCCTCTGAATACATTGCGGGCATGATCTTGCTTGGCGTTGCTCCCTGTACCGCAATGGTATTCGTCTGGAGCCAGCTAACCAAAGGCGACCCCAACTACACACTCGTTCAGGTATCAGTGAACGACATCATTATGATCTTCGCTTTTGCCCCTATCGCGGCCTTCTTACTTGGTCTGAGTGACATTACCGTGCCATGGGAAACGCTCTTGCTCTCGGTCATTCTTTACGTCGTGATCCCGTTGGTTGCAGGTGTGATAACCCGTATTCGGCTTGATCGACCTGATGATCAGGCGGCGGGGAAAAACAATAATCATGAACGGCTAAACCGTTTCCTGACTGTCGTAAAACCGTGGTCTGTGACCGGGCTTTTGGCCACAGTGGTATTGCTATTCGGCTTTCAGGCGCAAAC
>NZ_LWFU01000193.1:0-569 GCF_001635135.1 Oleiphilus sp. HI0080 | reverse complement strand
GATGAGTCCGCCTGCTAGGACGGTAGGCAATGGTTATGAAACCGATGCCCCACGTGTTCCGGATAATCAGCGAGATTCATTGCGCGCGATGGCCAATGACGAACGTGTTGCGAAATGGTTCGGTAAGCGCTTTGTTGAGGTCTATCAGGAAGTGAAGTGGCGAAATGTCTATCTTTTTGAGCAGCAAATAACGCCGATGGAATATGCGCTTATTCTACCCAATGTCTAGGAACTTAAACTTAAGCCTTTGATAATGTGAAAAGCCGATGCAGACAGCATCGGCTTTTTTGTAAGCGCTTCGCTGTATTTTATATTCCCATTTTGTCGCGCAGGCCGTAGTAAAACGCGCCGATTGCCGTATAGGGCACTCTAAACATTTGTCCGCCAGGAAAAGGCATGTGTCTGAGTGACGCAAATGCATCAAACCGTTCAGCCTGACCTTTCACGACTTCACCAATTAGCTTACCGGCTAGGTGGGTGGTTGTTACGCCATGCCCACTGTAACCTTGTGCATAGTAAATCGAGTTATTAATGCGGCCAAACTGGGGGAGGCGGTTCATCGTTAATAA
>NZ_LWFU01000192.1:0-292 GCF_001635135.1 Oleiphilus sp. HI0080 | reverse complement strand
CATACGGGCCTAGCACCATATTGGGCAGAACGCTTAGGAAAAACCGAACTCATGGCGCTTCAGGCATCAAAACGAAGCGGCGTGTTGTTATGTCGAGTCACAGAAGATAGAGTCTTTGTATCAGGTAAAGCAGTGCATTACCTCGAAGGCAAAATTACGGTTTAGATTGCGCGCACTCTAAAAAACCATAAAGGGCTGTAACATCCAAGCTCAAATGAAAAACAAACAAGCTGTGCGCTCAAAGCGACTGTGAAGACCTTCCGGTAACGGGCAAAAATAAGGGGCAAGCAAC
>NZ_LWFU01000191.1:0-566 GCF_001635135.1 Oleiphilus sp. HI0080 | reverse complement strand
CTTTTTATTTAACGGTTTATTTAACATGCCTCCGTAATTGCCGCATAATTATGCGCCAAAGCGATCGCGTTTAATACTCAGTCGCGTGAATGCTAGCAATAATCAAACCGAGAGCTATCGATGTCCGGCTATCTGATTCCTTCAGCTAATCTTGAAACTGAATTGATCGTCAAGAAAAGTCGTTTTAGCACCTTTGTGTTTCATACAAAGAACCGCGCTGAAGCCATGATCCATTTGCAAACCTTGCGGGAACGTTACACAGATGCACGCCATCATTGCTGGGCCTATTTACTTGGTGACCCGAAAGCACCTACGTCCGTCGCGATGTCTGATGATGGAGAGCCCAGTGGAACCGCAGGAAAGCCGATGCTAAACGTTATGCAGCATAAAGATGTGGGGGATATATTCATTGTTGTCGTCCGTTATTTTGGCGGCATTAAACTTGGCGCTGGAGGCTTGGTTCGCGCTTACTCTACTGCCGTGCAGTCCGCCTATGATGAAATGCAGTGCCAACAGGTAATCTCCCTCGAGCCCTTACGACTTAGCTGTGCATTTGATGAGGAACA
>NZ_LWFU01000190.1:0-325 GCF_001635135.1 Oleiphilus sp. HI0080 | reverse complement strand
TATCTTCCGGCTCTAGTAGCCTGTCTTTTCTGGGGTTAGGGATCACTTTTGCTCCCCTGTAAAGGGTGAGAACGTTCACGTCCTGTTCTTGAAGCTGTGTTTCGAGTATGGTTTTGCCAACAAAATTTGAGCCTTCGGGAATGTAAATTTCACCAACGCCGTAGCCACGACTAACGGTCAACCGTTGACGCACGTCGATTTCCGGGAAATCAACTTGTGCCGCGATGTAGTCGATGATCGCGCCGGCGACATCAAGGCCGGTGCACGTTTCGATACCTTCAAGCCCAGGCGAAGAATTTACCTCCATGATCTGAGGGCCACTCGC
>NZ_LWFU01000189.1:0-626 GCF_001635135.1 Oleiphilus sp. HI0080 | reverse complement strand
CCGTCCGCACCGTTATCTGCGGTAATTACTTCATGCTTGTGCTGATCCAGAATGGTAGAAATTTTTCTAATTTCCGTAGGTGAATCATCAACGATTAGTATACGAGCCATAGCTCTCCCTCATTAATATCATCTTGCGATGAGAGAATAGTGTTTCAGTTATCCGTTTGACGGAGCGTGATTACGAATAGTGCTTAGCAATTCATCTTTACTAAACGGTTTGGTCAGATACTGATCTGAACCAACAATACGACCCTTTGCTTTATCAAAGAGTCCGTCTTTACTCGAAAGCATAATGACAGGCGTGGTTTTAAACGCACTGTTGTTTTTGATCAAAGCGCAGGTCTGATAGCCATCCAAACGTGGCATCATAATATCTACAAAGATGATATCGGGATTGGAATCAGCGATTTTCGCTAAAGCATCAAATCCATCAGTAGCCGTAATAACGGTACATCCCACCTTCTTCAACAAGGTCTCAGCCGTTCGCCGGATCGTCTTGCTGTCATCGATGACCATGATTTTTAAGTTTTCGAAATTGTCTTCCATTTTGTCTTACAGCCTAGGCAATTACCTGTGCACCATGTGCGATTTATATGTAAAAACATGCGCCAATATAGGCCCATA
>NZ_LWFU01000188.1:0-459 GCF_001635135.1 Oleiphilus sp. HI0080 | reverse complement strand
TGTATAGCCGCATTACCAAATAGAAAACGCGCCAGCATCATTGACGCTATTCACGGTCGCTCGAGGCAATCCAAGCACCAACGTACCGCCATATAAATCAAGCGCCTCAATGTCTGCAGATAAAGCCGATGCCGACTGGTCATCCTCAAATACACTCAAGAGCACAGGATCCTCATAGGTGGTATGGTCAATCACCTCAGCATGGCCCCTAATAGCTGAGTAGCCATTAAAATCAGCAACAACGCCAGGATTTGCAACCACTAAATAGCGATCTTCGACACGCATTACTGAACCAAATTTTGCTCCCTGTTTTGGTTGACGAGATTTAATGTAGTCAGACAAACCCAAAACCTCGTCATCATCCATATCGTAGCGATATACAGCACCATAATCTCCGTCAAGAGGCGTAAAGCCAGCGGGCCCAACATTCTCTTCAGCACCGACGTTAACCTGATCAGA
>NZ_LWFU01000187.1:0-285 GCF_001635135.1 Oleiphilus sp. HI0080 | reverse complement strand
AGCCGAGGATACATGTGGTGGATCAGATGATAGTTTTGACCAAGCAATAGCACGTTTAAAAGCGTGCCAGGATAGATACGCGTGTCGTGATAACGGCTACGCGATTTGTGCGGGTGATGCGGTATGTAGTCAAAAAACAACGCGAGTGCGAGCACCGCAATTATGTTTGGAATGATCACAAAGGCGACGATTTCAAAACCATAGCCAAGCGCCGTCAGAATGAGCAAGCCAGATACTACGGCAGTGAAGTAACACGCTGTACTTTTGTAAGTACTTCTAATTGCG
>NZ_LWFU01000186.1:0-303 GCF_001635135.1 Oleiphilus sp. HI0080 | reverse complement strand
TTGAATGAACTTCAGCTTCTGAGAACTCTTTAGTTTCCGCCGCTTGCTTGATAAGTCCCAACAAAAGAGCATTTGCAACCTCACTTTCTAGAGGTAATGGAAACCGGTCGCGCCAACCAATATCGTTCTTATCAAGCCAAAACACAGGGTCTTTATGGCTATCAAGCTTGTGAGCCTTGCGCACTTGAACAACACATAAGATAAGATCCTCTAGAATCTGTAAAATCTCTACGCTCTGAAAACTTTGAGGTATCTTTTCTTTATAACCTTCAAGCAAGGTAGATACGTCCAAACCCCTCGCAA
>NZ_LWFU01000185.1:0-7479 GCF_001635135.1 Oleiphilus sp. HI0080 | reverse complement strand
CTTCGACATATTCCACGCCACGTTCATTTAATGCTGCAGTCGGTTTCTCTCCGGACAGGGTGGTTCGCTTTGGTCGAATAGAGCTGTAGTACTCGTTCTCGATTTGAAGCACGTTTGTGTTCAGCTGCGTGTAGCCCTCGCTGTCGTGTAATCCAATTTCCTCGTATCGCGGATAAGATGTATGAATTGCGTTCGTTAGCGTATTGGTAAAGTTTTCAAGCGTGTTGAAACATATATTCAACGAGCTTTGCGCGTTATTGCTATAGCCGAGATCGCTCATTCTCAGCGATGTCGCGAATGGGCGATAAAGGGTGCCTTTTTCGTCAAAGCGTTCTAAATCGTGTTTGCGTCCCTCTAAAAAGCTTTGGTCGAGCGCCGGCGATGCGCCAAACAGATACATCAATAACCAACTGTAGCGGCGAAAGTTTCGTGTTAACGCAAAGTACTTCTGAGATTTAAACTCTTGCAGCGTCGCAGGACTTTTCTCTGCATCTTTGAGCGTGTTCCAAAACTCGTCAGACAATGAAAAGTTGAAGTGTAGTCCTGCGATGCTCTGCATGATACGCCCGTATCGAACATCAAGCCCTTTGCGATAAACATGCTTCAGTTGGCCAATGTTGGAATCGCCATATTCGGCGATACGAATGCTGTCATTGCCATCGAGTCGGCAAGGCATGCTGCCCGCCCAAAGGCTTTCATCGCCGATGTTGTTAAGTACAAACTTGTGGGTTGCCTCAAGCTCTGAAATCAAGCCCTGACGCGTTGTTTGCACGGAGGTGATGAGCTCAAGTAAGGCTTCCGAGTAATCCGTAGTGATTGAGCTATGTGTAAGAGGGTGGCCCAGCGCGTCAGGGTGGTCTGATTGGGTGATCGAAAAGTCGGGCGTGACACGCAGGCCCTCTTTTTCGAGTCCTCTCGAAATGAGTCTCGTGTTTGAGTCGTTTAGATAGCTAAGGAGTGCCTGATATCCATGACCATGCGACGAAGTTGATATTGTCATTTTCTTGTCCTTTTAAAGCACTTCCAGCGCGTAAACATACTACGATGAATCAATCGGGGCGAACAGGGCTATTTCTTTTTTGCTTTGGCAAATGCAGAGGCAAAAGCATTGTTGACCGGAGCCTGCTTAGCGCCTTTTTGTTTTGGCAATTTATTGGCTCTATCCGTTTTAATCCCGCCTCTATCCTGTCTGTCTTGTTTTGCCTGTTCTGAGACCGAATCACTCAGGCGCATCGTTAATGCAATACGCTTTCGCTTTACATCCGCTTCAAGCACTTTTACCTTGACGATGTCTCCTGTTTTGACAACTTCACGCGGATCTTTGACGAACTTATCGGCCAAACAGGATATATGCACAAGTCCATCCTGATGCACGCCAATATCAACAAAGGCTCCAAAGTGCGTGACGTTGGTAATGCTTCCTTCCAGAATCATGCCTTCTTCAAGGTCGCTGATTTCTTCAACCCCATCCTTGAAACTGGCAAATTTAAACTCCGGACGCGGGTCACGACCGGGCTTTGCCAGCTCGTTTAGTACATCTTCTACGGTATGGTGACCAAAACGCGTATCGACAAAATCCTCGACGCGCACTTGCTTGAGGTTGTTGGCTTGCCCGATTAAATCGGAGACGGAGGCGCTTTGTGATTTTGCGATGCGTTCAACCAAGCCATAAGACTCAGGATGAACAGCGGATGCATCCAGAGGGTCTGCGCCACCGTTTACACGCAAGAAACCGGCGCATTGCTCAAAAGCCTTGTCGCCAAGCCTTGGTACATTTTTGAGCTCTTTTCTGGATTTGAATGCGCCGTTGGCATCGCGAAATGCAACGATATTGCTTGCTGTGTTTGCGGCCACACCGGATACGCGTGCAAGTAATGGCGCTGATGCCGTATTGAGATCGACACCAACGGCATTTACACAGTCTTCAATCACGGCATCGAGACTTTTACCGAGTCTAAATTGGCTAACATCGTGTTGATATTGGCCAACGCCAATGGCTTTCGGCTCGATCTTTACCAATTCTGCTAGAGGGTCCTGCAAGCGTCGCGCAATAGACACCGCGCCCCGAATACTCACATCGAGATCGGGGAATTCGTTGGCGGCGGTCTCTGAGGCAGAATAAACCGAAGCACCGGCTTCGCTCACCACAATTCGAGATAGCGGGAGTTCAGGGTAGCGCTTACATAAGTCAGCGCAGAGTTTTTCGGTCTCGCGGGAGGCTGTGCCATTGCCAATGCTCAACAGTTCAGCATGATGCTTACGGGCAAGTTTTGCGATAACTTCAATCGACATATCCCACTGATTTTTTGGCGCATGAGGGTAAATCGTTGCATGGTCGAGTAGCTTTCCAGTCGCGTCGACGACGGCCACTTTCACGCCAGTGCGCAAGCCAGGGTCCAGCCCGATGGTTGCCTTTGGACCGGCCGGCGCAGCTAGGAGCAGGTCTTTCATATTCTCTGCAAACACCTTGATCGCCACCTCTTCAGCCTGTTCGCGTAACTGGCCAAGTAGCTCGGTTTCGATGCTCATGCCGAGTTTAACCCGCCACGTCCAACGGATGACTTCTTTTAACCAGGCATCGGCCGCTCGATTTTGATCCTGTACGCCAACCTGATTGGCGATGATAGACTCGCAGGGCGATACAGCGAGTCTTGATGTCTTATCTGTGTCGACATGTTCCAAGCTCAAGGACAACACTCCTTCTTTACGCCCTCTAAAGAGTGCGAGAGCACGGTGAGAAGGAATTTTCTTAATCGCTTCGCTGTATTCGAAGTAATCCTGAAACTTTTGCGCGTCTTTATGCGCAGTATCGGCCGCAGTGCTTATCAAAACGCCGAAAGACCACATTTCATGTCGTAATTTTGCGAGTAACGCCGCATCTTCGCTAAAGCGTTCGATCAGTATGTACTTGGCACCGTCTAAAACGGCTTTGGTATCTGCAAAACCCGCGTCGCTATTAATAAAGTGTTGCGCTTCTGTTTCGGGTGTTTTGGTCGGGTCATTGAAAAGCAGGGTCGCTAAAGGCTCAATGCCCGCTTCGATCGCGATTTGGCCTTTGGTGCGGCGTTTTGGCTTGTAGGGTAGGTAAAGGTCTTCGAGACTTTGCTTGCTAGTACAGGCTCGAATAGTTTTCTCAAGCTCTGGGCTCAGCTTGTCTTGCTCGGCAATGCTTTTGAGAATGACATCGCGTCGATCGTGCAGCTCTGATAAATAAGTGAGCCGTTCGTCCAATTTCCGTAACTGCGTATCATCAAGAGCGCCGGTTTTTTCTTTGCGATAGCGTGCGATAAATGGGATGGTCGCACCCTCATTGATAAGCTGTATGGTCGCTTCTACTTGTTCCGTTCGAATGGCTAATTCGTCTGCAATTAGCTGGGCAATGGATGACATTCAATGCTTCCGTAATTCTTTTTTGAAGTCTTCATTTATGGGAGCGAGAAGAGATTTTTAAACCCTGCTAAATGAAATAAAGAATCCTTTTTTAGTCAGTGGCAACTCGGGTAAACTAGCGCCCCTGCCGCAAAACGCACATCTGATAGAGGCCACTGTGGGTACAACGCTCAACCCGAAACAACGAGAAGCTGTCCGTTATGTTGCCGGGCCTTTGCTGGTGTTGGCTGGCGCGGGTAGTGGTAAAACGAGTGTGATTACGCGCAAAATTGCCTACCTGGTGAACGAATGCGGTTTGAAAGGGCGAAATATTGCTGCCGTGACGTTCACCAATAAAGCAGCTCGTGAGATGAAAGAGCGTGTTGGCAAGCTGATCAGCGGGCCAGATGCTCGCGGCTTAACCGTAAGTACGTTCCACAATCTTGGCTTAAACATCATTCGCACCGAGCATAAAAAACTGGGTTACAAGCCCGGATTCTCCATTTTTGATTCTGAAGACGCCAAAGCCTTGCTTCGTGATTTGATGATCAAAGAAGGAGAGGAGAACAGCGATATCCTGAATGCTGCGCAAATGCAAATCTCGAGTTGGAAAAACGCAATGCTGACTCCTCAGGCAGCCTTGAGTGCAGCAAAAACACCTGAAGATCTGCAAATTGCACAAGTGTATGTGCTCTATAACCGCTATCTTAAAGCTTACAACGCACTTGATTTTGATGATCTGATTTTGCTCCCGGTGACCTTGTTTCAGGACGACCATGAAGTCTTGCGAAAATGGCGTCAGAAGATTCAATACCTGTTAGTCGATGAGTATCAGGACACGAATATCGCCCAGTACGAAATGGTAAAACTGCTGGTTGAGGAGCGGCAAGCGCTGACTGTGGTAGGCGATGACGACCAGTCAATTTATGCGTGGCGAGGTGCGCGTCCCGAGAACCTAGCCAAACTCGAAGAAGACTTTCCAACGCTAAAGCTCGTTAAGCTGGAACAAAATTACCGTTCAACAAGCCTTATTCTAAATTCAGCGAATGTCGTTATCGCCAACAACCCGCACGTGTTTGAAAAACGCTTGTGGAGCGATATGGGCGCCGGTGATCGCATTCGTATCATCCGTTGTCGTAACGAAGATGCCGAGGCCGAGCAGGTAGCGGCGGAGATACTTGATCAAAAACTGAAGCGCAGTGTTTCGTTTAAAGACTTTGCAGTGCTTTATCGGGGCAATCATCAAAGCCGTCTGCTTGAAATAAAACTGCAGGCCTTTCAGGTACCTTATCGCCTGTCTGGCGGCACCTCATTTTTTGCAAAGAATGAAATTAAAGATGCAATGGCTTACTTGCGACTGCTGGTAAACCCGGATGATGATGCAGCGTTCTTGCGCGTGGTGAATGTTCCGCGCAGAGAAATTGGCCCAAGCACCCTCGAGAAGCTGGGGAATTATTCTACCGAGCGAAACATTAGTTTGTTCCAAGCTTGTTCTGAAATAGGATTGGAGCAGGTTCTGAAGGAAAGGCCTTTGGAGAAAGTACGGCGTTTTTGTACTTGGCTGGAGAATACGACGCGGCGCTGTTATGAAGAAGATCCGATACCCGTTATTAAGCAATTATTTACCGACATCGAATACGACCAATGGCTCTACCAGAACGCCAGTACGCCGAAGGCAGCAGAACGAAGAATGGAAAACGTCTGGTATTTGGTCGATTCCATGAAAGCCATGCTCGACGCGGACAAGGGGACGGCTGACGAGATAGGCATAGATGAAGCCATCTCTAAACTCGTTCTTCGCGATATGTTAGAGCAGCAGGAAGAGGAAGATGATAGCGATAAGGTGCACCTGTTGACCTTGCACGCGTCAAAAGGGCTGGAGTTTCCGCATGTGTTTATCATGGGCCTCGAAGAAGAAATCCTACCGCATAGAAACAGCATCGAAGAAGACAACATCGAAGAAGAGCGTCGCTTAATGTATGTCGGTATTACGCGGGCGAAACAGACGTTGGCTTTAACGTATGCTGCAACGCGTAAACAATTTGGCGAAAAAATCGAAACGATCCCCAGTCGGTTTTTAGATGAGCTTCCTGAAGACGATGTGGAGTACGAAGGTGGAGAGGAACAAGATAAAGAGCGCGCCAAGCAAAAGGGTCGTCAAACTTTATCTGCCCTACTGGATGACCTGAAAGACTAGCGTTGTTAAGACAGCGGCTCGTCGGATAGTGAATGCACAAGCTCAGCGGCCGGACCTTCATGACATCCACTGCGATTTGTCCCTGACCACATCGGTAAAAAATCGCCCAGTTGGTTTTGCTCTGAGTATGCCCGAAGTGGCGCAACGGCCGTTGCCGCATAGGGAAAGTCAGGCGCTTTATCAGAGATAAACCCAAGCTCTTTCATTAAACGATTTTCAATCCCCCGCGCTGGCCTGCCTGAAAAGACATTGGTTAAGTGGGTCTCAGCCTTTTGATCACGTAGAGCGCTTCGATAGGCTGCGCTAGTGTTTGCTTCATTGCATAGAAGAAACGCGGTTCCCAGCTGCACGCCAGCAGCGCCCCAATTTAAAGCGTCTTGAATATCCTGTTTGCTGGCAATGCCTCCGGCTGCGATAACCGGTGTTGATAGCGCTGCAGCTATCGCTTTAACCAGGCGTTTTGTTGGTAACTGGGCATCTAACTGTGTGTCGCTGAACATGCCTCGGTGACCACCGGCTTCGATGCCTTGAGCGATGAGCACATCAACACCATGCGCTTCAAGCCAAGTCGCCTCCTCGAGCGTCGTGGCGGACGAAAGTATGATCGTCCCCCAGGATTTTACTCTTTCAACAAGGTGTCTTGCGGGAAGCCCAAAGTGAAAGCTGATCACGGGCGGTTTGAACGGCTCTATTCTGTCTGCCATCTCATCATTAAAGGGCATGCGCAATGCACTTGGCGGGGCAGAAACTGCAAGGCCGACCTCTGCATAATAGGTGGATAGATGGTGCAACCAGCGTGCTTCTTTTTGTTCGTCAACCGGAGGCATGGTGTGACAAAAGAAGTTTAGGTTGTAGGGCTTGTTGGAATGCTGCTTAAAGTAATTGAGCTCTTGTTCAACTTGATCTGGGTTGAGCATTCCGCATGGAATTGAACCGAGCCCGCCGGCTTCAGATACCGCAACGGCTAATTCCCAATTCTGCACGCCTGCCATCGGCGCTTGAATAAGCGGGTACTCAATGTTTAGTCGATCTTCAATCTGCACAATCAAAGGCCTCTGAATAAGAACACGAAATTGGCTTGATTATGACGCAATCACACACTCTGTAAACCGAAAGTGTCATTGCTGAGATCACTAACGGACATGACCTGATATTGTTGCCCATCAATATTTCGCCAGTGAGGGTGGACCGATTCGCGGGCTAGGGCGTGCACACGCTTTTTTTGCTCAGGAGTGGCAGGTTTAGGACTGAGGAGTAAGAAGGCTATAAAAAACGACCTAGATTGGCGCGGGCCATCACGTTGATGCTGTAAAGGCTAATGCGCACCTAGGTCGATCAATGCTTGATTAATTGATTGGTTGTTTAGTGGTTTTTTAAAACCACACGTAAAAGCACTAAGGGATCGGTTTAACGGCAGCATTGTTTAGTCTAGGTCGCCGGCCTCAAGCGCTAGATCTTTCTGGCTTAGATAAAAGTTTGTGCTGAAAAGTGTCCAAATTGAGCTTAGTAAGATCATAATATTTACCTCTATTCATACGATAGGTTACTCAAATTTCTTCCATATAGGTTCCTTTTTGGAACCTAATCGATAATATAGGTTCTAAAATGGAACTTATCAACCTATAATTTAGAAATAGATGCTAGAACGGCTTCGTAAAAGGTGTTTGATGCGTAACAATAAATCGAGAACAGAAACTAAGGGAAAGCAATGCGTTGGGAAGATGTCGACTCACAAATATGTTCTATGGCTCGTGGCTTAGCGATATTCGGCGATCGCTGGACCTTACTTATCATTCGCGATTGCTTCCGCCGGGTTCGGCGCTTTTCAGATTTTCAGAAGTCCCTGGGTATTACCAAGCATCGGCTCTCAGATCGTCTAACGCGATTAGTCGAAGAAGGTATTCTGGTTAAAC
>NZ_LWFU01000184.1:0-499 GCF_001635135.1 Oleiphilus sp. HI0080 | reverse complement strand
GAGGTTCAAGAGGCGGCTGCTGACGCGGTTTATGATGAGAGAGGCTTCGGTTCGCAAGCGAGTTTGGCTGAGCAGATTAGAAGTTCATCGAATAGTGTTCCGCTCGAGACCTTACTCGAGTCGATAAAATACGCCTCCCTGGTTGACTCAAGTCAGGACTGAGCGTAGTTTTTTGGTGCTGACAATATTGGGTTTGGCGCCTCAGCTTAAAGCAGATAACTAAGCGGATTGCTTCGAGAAGGATTGCTGACCCTCCACAGAACAATAAGAGGAAAAGCAATGTCGGAGCATCACGTCTATCCAGTCCCCGCAGATTTAGAAGCGTCTTCAAGCATTAATGAGAAGACTTATTTTGACATGTATAACGCTTCTATGGACGATCCCGATGCGTTCTGGGCTGAGCAGGCCAAGCGCATTGATTGGTTCAAGCCATTTAGCAAAGTGAAAGACGTTTCCTTTGCCTCTAAAGATCTTCATATTCGTTGGTTCGAAGACGGCG
>NZ_LWFU01000183.1:0-564 GCF_001635135.1 Oleiphilus sp. HI0080 | reverse complement strand
TGGTCTGCGCGATCAATAACCGAGAGCTCTGTATCACCGATGGTTGAGATTGTGCTGCCAATGCTGACCGTCAGCGGTTTTTGCAATCCAAAGTCATGTAAGCGTACCGCTTGCAGAAGTTTTGCTGCGATGATCGGTAAGGCGCCCTGATTGGTTTTGCTGGTTATGACGATGAACTCCTCTCCGCCCCAGCGTCCTGCGAAGTCAATTTCTCGAATACTGGAGCGAATAAGCGCAGCGAGCTCTGTGAGTATGCGGTCGCCCTCTAAATGCCCAAGTGTGTCATTCACGTGCTTAAAGTCGTCAATGTCGATGAGCAGTACCGCAAAAGGGCTCATTTCACGCTTTTGTCGTTCGAGTTCTATTTTAATAAACTCCTTAATTCGATAGCGATTCCATAGGCCTGTAAGGGCGTCTTTTCTGTAGAGTTCTTCCAGTTCTTTTGCGTGCTTCTCCAAATAGGCCTCATTGAGTGTTTTCTCAAGATTGAGTATCGCTACCATGAAAAGAACAATGGAGAATGCGGCGGCAAAACTTTGTAACTGCAAAAGGCTAATCCACGGA
>NZ_LWFU01000182.1:0-270 GCF_001635135.1 Oleiphilus sp. HI0080 | reverse complement strand
AACTGTTCCTCACGCTGACTTCCACGGTAAGCTTCGCGCACTACGTTACGCTTTCCTTGAGCTAGGTGTTGATGACGGTGTAATCGTTGCACGTACTGACTCTGAAGGTGCTGGTCTTACTAAAGAAATCGCTGTTGTAAACGAGCCAGGCGATGCTGGCGATATCTACAACTCTTACCTAGACGTTGAAGAAGTTGCACCAGAAGACACTAACCCAGGCGACGTTCTTATCAGCCGTGACGGTAAGCTTGTTCGTCCTAAGCGTCTTGC
>NZ_LWFU01000181.1:0-528 GCF_001635135.1 Oleiphilus sp. HI0080 | reverse complement strand
GTTTTAGTGGTTTGAAAACATTCACTCTAAACACGGTTAATAAAGCACGTGACGAAGATCGTTTTGACGATGACGAGAAAGCACGAATTGCACTGGCTTTTGAAGATGCCGTAGTCGACACCTTAATGATCAAATGCCGAAGGGCCCTCAAAGAAACGGGATTCAAGCGACTCGTTATTGCTGGTGGCGTAAGCGCAAATGTTAATCTCCGTCAGACACTTAAGAAAATGGAAGAAAAAACCGGTTCTGAGGTTTTCTACGCCCGTCAGAAGTACTGTACTGATAATGGCGCCATGATTGCCTATGCAGGTGCTCAGCGTCTGCTTGCAGGACAGCGAAGCAGTGGTGAGGTTGCCGTTCGACCGCGTTGGCCAATGGATCAATTGCCTTCCTTGGGTAAGGGCTAGCTTAAGATGCACGATATTATCTTTATAGAAGGTTTAAGTGTCTCTGCCTCGATTGGTATTTTTGACTGGGAAAAGCGCGTTAAGCAGGATCTGATTATCGACTGCCAAATGCCTTATTCAC
>NZ_LWFU01000180.1:0-580 GCF_001635135.1 Oleiphilus sp. HI0080 | reverse complement strand
GTCGAAGATGGCTTGATTGATGAAGTCATAAGCCGCCTAATGAGCGGGAAAGAAGCGGATATATTTGTCGTGCGTTGTCGCGAGACCATTCGTTGCGCAAAAGTCTACAAAGATGCGATGAAGCGCAGCTTCAAAAAGGCCGCGCAATATCAAGAAGGGCGGAAAGCGCGGAGTGGCCGCCAAGCGCGGGCCATGCAAAAAAGATCCAACTATGGTCGTCAAGAGCAGGAAAAGGTTTGGCAAAATGCCGAGGTTGACGCGCTGTCTCGTTTAGCCCGAGCTTCGGTGCGTGTTCCTGAAACGTTTGGTTGTGTAGACGGCGTATTGTTAATGGAGCTGATTACAGACGAAGAGGGTAATGTCGCACCAAGACTTGGCGATGTGCTGATGTCTGAAGAGCAAGCCATTGAAGATTACGCGCTAATGATTCACTACATTAAGCTCATGCTTTGCGAGGGAATTGTGCACGGCGATTTATCCGAGTTTAACGTACTCGTTGATGAAAGTGGCCCTGTCATTATCGACTTACCCCAAGCTGTTAATGCCGCCGCTAACAATAGCGCACAAGAGATGTTCACGC
>NZ_LWFU01000179.1:0-426 GCF_001635135.1 Oleiphilus sp. HI0080 | reverse complement strand
ATGTAAACCAGGTCATGAAATATTTATAGCACCTTTGCCTCTATACCATGTTTATGCTTTTAGCGTAAATCTTATTGTGTTTGCTTTGCAGGGAAATTTAAGTGTGTTGATTCCCGATCCTAGGGATCTCGATGCCTTTGTTAAAGCGATTAAGCCTTATAAATTTACGACCTTTTCGGGCATTAATACCTTGTTGGTAGGGTTAAGTAATCACTCAGGTTTTAGATCGCTCGACTTTTCAAACTTGAAATTAACCATATCAGGCGGGGCAACACTGACTACGAGTGCTGCTGAGCAATGGTATAAGTTAACGGGTTGCACCGTTTCTGAAGGGTATGGTTTATCTGAAACCAGTGCAGCTTTATGTCTTAATGTTCCCGGGCAGGAAGAAATTGGAACTGTAGGTCTACCTCTTAAAGATACGAT
>NZ_LWFU01000178.1:0-622 GCF_001635135.1 Oleiphilus sp. HI0080 | reverse complement strand
TTGTTAATAGGTACTCTCCTAATAATTTAGTTGCCCAATACTCTTCATTTTTCACCCCAACTTTCAATTCCGTAACAGCCGCCACTCTCGTCTTATCTTCTTGAAGGAGCCGGTTTATACGAGGTTTTCTAATCTGGGTTTCGAGTACATCTAAAACTTGACTAGAGCTATATTTCCCCAAGCGCCTTTCGTTAGCAAAAAAAGCAGCCTCCCATTCCTTTAATTGTTCGTTTCGTGCTTCGATTTCAGCCAAACTTGGCGCCGGTAGTCCATATTTTGGGTCATACTCTATACTGCTCGGCAACCCCTTAAAACGAGTTGTATTTTTATCAGGTAATATTTCATACTGCTCTCTGAGCTTACTTTCTAAAGATCCTTGCCAAAATTGCATGTGGTCGTGGACATCCAGCTGAACCTCTAACAAGAGAGCTTTCAACGAAACGGAGCAAGGGGAGGTGCAAAGCGTACCGCCAAACAATTTATCTAGGAGAACTGCATTTTTCTTAAAGATTTTTACTACACCAAAGCTATGTAACAACTGATCGACAATCAAGTAATCCCTGAACTCAAGCACTAAAAAAGGTGAAGTAAAACCATCTACAACATCGCTACTGTTACAGTT
>NZ_LWFU01000177.1:0-223 GCF_001635135.1 Oleiphilus sp. HI0080 | reverse complement strand
CTTTGCAACCACATGTAACTGAAAATGCACCAATATATACATTAGCGCACCCTCAATTAACCTTTTGTGCACCTCTTGTTTCAATTTAGTTGCTATTGGTTACACAAAACAAATGGTTAAGCACTGTTTTTTATCTAGTCTCATATAAACGGCAATGATCTTGCTGTAAATGTCATAGATGTCGTCATGCGCCATGCATGAAAGCCGTTAAAAAATAGGTTGA
>NZ_LWFU01000176.1:0-495 GCF_001635135.1 Oleiphilus sp. HI0080 | reverse complement strand
CAATGAGCGCGTTAACTGGCCAAGCCGGTTTGACGATTGATCTAGAAACAAAATACACGATCGGCGAATTTATGTATAAAGACGCTGGTAGTATATTTTTGAATGGCATTAGTTTTGGTGCAAATGAAAACGTTGATCCTGGTGGTTATTTCGATAATGTTCGCGTGAAACTCGATATTGCGGGTTCTGGCCTGATCGATCCGGCAAACGGTATCGCAGACAATTATCTTGAAACCGGTTTTTCAGGCGTCAGAAAAGTAGCGGAAATTCAAGCGCTTGCAGCGTCTGCTGCGGGTAACACGGATGAAACTAAGTTTTTGGACGCGCAGTCAGGTCAGATCACGGTTGCCGATGCGGTATCTTCGGGTCTAATTCAGTCAAACGCGACCACAACAGGTCCTATGTCGATTGATAGTAAAAAGACCTATGGTGATGGCGACTTACTGATCCACGTTAGCTATAAAGATGCGTGGGAGAAGCTTGGCGGCTTAGACG
>NZ_LWFU01000175.1:0-567 GCF_001635135.1 Oleiphilus sp. HI0080 | reverse complement strand
ATCAGAAACATTACTCGTCTGATTTCAGAACCAGCAGATCGACTTGGCTATGAGGCCGGACGACGAAGCAAGCTCCATCATTACGGTCTCATCGGGCAAGCAATGCTTAGCAGCGACAATCTGCTGCACGCTCTCAACATCGCCCTGAGGTATTGCCAAGAGGTATTTCACTTTACGAATTACGCGAGCAGCAGTCAAAGTAAGATGCTATCAGTCGCGTGGCTTCCATATAAAAAAGACACGCTCAGCGTTGAGCACTTTTTAGTAGCGCGAGACCTTGGTACAGGTCTTTCTATTATCGAGCAAGTGACCGGAAGAAAACCTAAAGGGGTGATCGCCGCTCGCACCTTTTTTACCGATCGAAAATTGATTTTAGAGCTCAGGAACCAACTCGGCTGCGTATTAGAACACGCACCAAATGGCGCTGAACTAGTGCTGAATGCTCAGAGTCTTTTACAGCCCATGCCGCAACGTAATCCTCAAAGCTGCCGGGTTCTAGAGCAATTATGTTATGAGCAAATGCATTTACCCGAAGATTTACCACTGAAAGACAGTTTTACAGAACAG